>NZ_JBQKJL010000013.1:0-87969 GCF_052117285.1 Lawsonibacter sp. LCP25S3_E2 | reverse complement strand
AGTTTGCTTGCTCCTTTCGAATGTTTGTGTGGTAACTTCATTCTACCAGAGCCTGCAAGCTATGTCTTCTTTTATGCGATTTTCAATTTGCGCAACTTATTGTACCTTATCCATCGCTTCCATCCATCTGTCTTGTCAGTACAAAGCAAGTCTGCCCACTTATTGTGCTACTGCACAACAAATTCCGCCCTCGCTGACAACACGGAGACAGTTCTTTTCCCACACAACCCTTGAAAATCCTGCACAAACTCCATTTGTGCAGGATTTTTTGCCCTTCTCGAATATGTATCGTTGAAAGGAATTTTTTGGTCACTGTGCACCACTACCAACCCTTCCTATTGTTCAAATCGAGCATGCCAAAGCAGAACCCTTCCCACCATGACCATGTTGTCTGTGACGGGTCGCCCTCCCGAATCCGCATGGTACGCCGAATTTCTTTGGGAATGACCACACGGCCCAGGTCGTCTATTCGTCTGACAATGCCAGTTGCTTTCATCTATATTTTGCCTCCTGTGGTTGAAATTCCTTAGACGGGATTATTATCCGCAAGATTTGCCAGCATATGCGAACTTTAGCATGGCTTTGTTTTCCAGTTTCCCGATTCCGGGAGCAGTCCCCGTCCCACCTCTCGGGGCGGTACGCCCAGAAGAAGCAATGCTCCCGCCGCCGCCAGGGCGGACATCTCCTCTCCCCGGCGCACCAGGGGGATGGGAAATTCCTGCCGCTCCACTACATGCCCATCCAAGGTCACTACTTCCCGCTGAAGAGTGGCCCACATCTGGTTTTCCTCCCGGCTGGAGATGGTCAAACTGTCTTTGGGGGAGGGTCCATAACTTACTGCGCTGGCCGCCCGCACTCCCCGGAGCACATCCCCGCCATTGCCGGGCAGCAGCACCGTCCGACAGGCTCGGGGCAGTCTCTTGCCCTCCAGCACCGCTCTGGGGGATACCACCAACAGGGCTGGGTGCCGGTCACTGCAGCGCTGCCCGGACAGCCCTCCTTGGACGGACAGTCCGCGCAAAATGGCTGTCTCAATCCCTTCTCCGGACTCAATTACTTGAAAACATTCCATTTCTCTGCCTCCTTGCCTCCATCTTTTGCAAAAATTCCCTCTTTATGCGCCATCTCCACAACCACTGGCCTATCCTTGACTTTTTCGTTCCATATCTGGTAATATTATCGTGTATGTTTATGTGATTTTCCGCTCCCCTTGGAACGGCTTTGAATTGTGAGGAATCGACATTATGGCCCAGAAAACCAACAACTACGGCAACGATGCCATCTCCGCCCTGAAGGGTGCCGACCGGGTGCGCAAGCGGCCCGGCGTTATTTTCGGCTCCGACGGATTGGAGGGCTGCGAGCACGCAGTCTTTGAGATCATGTCCAACTCCATTGACGAGGCACGAGAAGGCCACGGCAGTCTCATCACTGTCACCCGCTTTGAGGACTTGTCCATCCAGGTGGAGGACCAGGGCCGGGGCTGTCCCCTGGACTGGAATGAAAAGGAGCAGAAGTATAACTGGGAGCTGGTTTTCTGCGAGCTGTACGCCGGAGGCAAGTACAATAACCTCTCCGGAGACAACTATGAATATTCCTTGGGCTTAAACGGATTAGGCTCCTGTGCTACCCAATACGCCAGCGAATACATGGACGTCACGGTGTGGCGGGACGGCTTTAAATACTCCCTCCACTTTGAAAAAGGTGAAAACATCGGCGGGCTGAAAAAGGAGCCCACCGACAAGGGAAAAAAGACCGGCACAGTCATCCGCTGGAAGCCTGATCTGGAAGTCTTTACCGACATCAACATCCCCCCTGAGTACTATCAGGACGTGATGAAGCGCCAGGCGGTAGTCAATGCCGGGGTCACCTTCCGCTTCCGCAAACAAGTCGGCGGTAAGTTTGAAACCACCGACTTCCGCTATGAAAACGGAATTCAGGACTATGTGGCTGAGCTCGCCGGCGAGGATGCGCTCACCCTGCCCGTCTTCTGGCAGACTGAGCGGAAGGGCCGGGACCGGGCGGACAAGCCAGAATATAAGGTAAAGCTGTCCGTCTCCTTCTGTTTTTCCAACAAGGTTCAAGTCATCGAGCACTATCACAACTCCTCCTGGCTGGAGCACGGAGGTTCCCCGGACAAAGCGGTACGCTCCGCTTTCGTCTCCGCCATTGACAGCTACCTGAAAGGGCAGAATAAATACACCAAGAACGAGAGCAAAATAACCTTCCCGGACATTCAGGACGCCCTGGTACTGGTATCCAACAACTTCTCCACCCAGACCAGCTATGAAAACCAGACCAAGAAGGCCATCAACAACAAATTTGTCCAGGAGGCCATGACGGAATTCCTCCGCAGCCAGATGGAGGTCTACTTCATCGAAAATCCCATCGATGCCCAAAAGATCGCCGAGCAGGTGCTCATCAACAAACGGGCCCGTGAGAACGCGGAGAAGACCCGGCTGAACATCAAAAAGAAGCTCACCGGCTCCATGGATATTTCCAACCGGGTGCAGAAGTTTGTGGACTGCCGCACGAAGGACGTCTCCCGCCGGGAGCTCTACATTGTGGAGGGCGACTCGGCCATGGGCAGCGTCAAATTAAGCCGGGACGCGGAATATCAGGGTATTATGCCCGTTCGTGGCAAGATTTTGAACTGCCTGAAGGCGGATTACGGAAAGATCTTTAAAAGCGAGATTATCACCGACCTGCTGAAGGTCCTGGGCTGCGGCGTGGAGGTTCACGACAAGAAGGCCAAAGATCTGGCGGCCTTTGATTTAAGCGCCCTGCGGTGGAACAAGGTGGTTATCTGTACCGATGCAGACGTGGACGGCTTCCAGATCCGCACCCTGATTCTCACCATGCTCTACCGCCTGACCCCCACCCTCATTCAGGAGGGGTATGTGTATATCGCCGAGTCCCCCCTGTACGAAATTACCTGCAAGGAAAAAACCTGGTTTGTCTACTCTGACAAGGAGAAGAATGACATTGTCGCCTCCTTGGAAGGAAAGAAGTGCGATGTCCAGCGCTCCAAGGGTCTAGGCGAGAACGACCCGGATATGATGTGGCTGACCACCATGAATCCCGAAACCCGGCGGCTCATCAAGGTCATGCCCGAGGATGTGGAGCGCACTGCCCAGGTCTTTGACCTTCTGCTGGGAGACGACCTCCAGGGCCGGAAAAACCACATTGCCGACCACGGCCATGAATATCTGGAGCTGGCCGACATCTCATAAAGGAGCGCTCTATGAACCTCTTCGACATTCTGGGCCCGGTCATGGTGGGCCCCTCCAGCTCTCACACGGCGGGGGCCGTGCGCATCGGCCTTTTGGCCCGTGCCCTGCTGGGCCAGGAACCGGTGCGCGCCAACCTCTTCCTCCACGGCTCCTTTGCCTCCACCGGTGAGGGCCACGGCACCCACCAGGCCCTCATCGCGGGATTGCTTGGCCTCTCCCCCGACGACAGCCGCGTGCCGGGAAGCTTTGAGCTGGCCAAAGAGCACGGGCTGCAGTTCGCCTTCGGCCAGCGCACCCTTCGGGACGTTCACCCCAACAGCGTGCTCATCCAGCTGGAGGGCATCTGGGGCGGACGGCTGGAGATGGGCGCCTCCTCCCTGGGAGGCGGACGGGTAAAGGTATTCCAGGTGGACGGACTGTCCACCTCCTTTTCCGGAGAATTGCCCACTCTGGTGGTCCACAACTCCGACCAACCCGGCTGTGTCAGCCAGGTCACCGGGGTACTGGCTCAGGAGGGCATCAACGTAGCTACCCTCCAACTCAACCGGGGCGGCCGGGGAGAGAGCGCGGTGATGGTCATCGAATGTGACCAGCCCATCCCTCAGGCCACAGCAGAGACCATTCGTGCCCTGCCCGGTATTCTCCGGGTCAACTGCTACACCCCCCAAACAGGAGAGACGATATGATCGATTTTACTTCCATTCAGCAGATGCTGGATGACACCGCCCGCTCCGGTCTGCCTTTGTGGGACAACATCCGCCGCTGCGACTGCCACGCCCAGGGCATCACCCCCGAACAGTCCTGGGAAAAGATGTCCTTTCTGCTGGACACCATGAAAGCTTCCGACCGGGACTACCGGGAGGAGGACCGCTCCCACAGTGGTCTGGTGGGGGGCGACGGAGGGAAAATGGCCCGATACGCCCAGGAAGGACACACCCTGTGCGGTCCCTTCTTGTCTCAGGTCATGGCGGGGGCTCTCCGAATGGGAGAGTGCAACGCCTGTATGAAACGGATCGTGGCCGCTCCCACCGCCGGGGCCTGCGGGGTACTGCCCGCGGTGCTGCTGCCCTACGAAACCCAGTTCGGCGCTACCCACGACCAGCTGGTGGAGGCTCTCTATGTAGCCTCCGGCTTTGGCATGATCATTGCTGCTCGGGCCTCCATCTCCGGGGCCGAGGGGGGCTGTCAGGCGGAAATCGGCTCTGCCGCCGCTATGGCCGCTCCCGCCCTGGTCCACCTCCAGGGGGGCAGCCCGGAGCAGATGGCCAACGCCTGTGCCATGGCGGTAAAAAACCTTCTGGGACTGGTGTGCGACCCGGTGGGCGGACTGGTCGAGGTCCCATGTGTCAAGCGCAACGTCATCGGGGCCATGGACGCCCTGTCCGCCGCCCAGATGGCTCTGGCGGGCATTGAGAGCCGGGTCCCCCCGGACCAGGTGCTGGACGCCATGGCCGAAGTCGGACGCTCCCTCCCACACACCCTTCGTGAGACGGGCAAGGGCGGTCTGGCCGCCACCCCCTTTGGGCAGCAGTATGCTCCAAAGGATCTCTGAGAATCTGATTGTACCACGGACTAAGAAATAAGGACTGATCACCAATGGCAAAGAAAAAAGCCTCTGAATCCAATCATTCCAGGTCGGACAACCCCAATGTCATGGGGCTGCGGGCTGAGGTGCTGGAACAGCCCATCACCCAGACTCTGGAACTGAACTATATGCCCTACGCTATGAGCGTCATCGTCTCCCGTGCCATTCCGGAGATCGATGGCTTCAAGCCCTCCCACCGCAAGCTTCTGTACACCATGTACCAGATGAAGCTGCTGGGGGGTGCCCGGACCAAAAGCGCCAATGTGGTAGGCCAGACCATGAAGCTGAATCCCCATGGCGACGCGGCTATCTACGATACCCTGGTCCGCCTGTCCCGTGGCTACGGTGCCCTGCTCCATCCTCTGGTGGACAGCAAGGGCAACTTCGGTAAGGTCTACTCCCGTGATATGGCCTGGGCTGCCTCCCGGTATACCGAGGTGCGTCTGGACCCCATCTGCGCCGAGTTGTTCCGGGACATTGACCAGGACACCGTGGACTTTGTAGACAACTACGACGGCAAGATGAAGGAGCCCACCCTCCTGCCCACCACCTTCCCAAACGTTTTGGTGAGCGCCAACCAGGGCATCGCCGTGGGTATGGCCAGCAACCTGTGCGGCTTTAACCTGGGTGAGGTCTGCGACACCACTATTGCCTTCCTGAAAAACCCCAACCATGACATTATGTCTACCTTAAAAGGACCCGATCTGCCCACCGGCGGCGAGCTTCTCTACGATGCCGACGCCCTGGGTGAGATCTACCGCACCGGACGGGGCTCCTTTAAAGTGCGCTCCAAATGGCGCTACAACAAGGTGGAAAACCTCATTGAGGTCTATGAGATCCCCTACTCCACCACCAGCGAGGCCATTATGGACAAGGTGGCCGAGCTCATCAAGGCAGGTAAGGTGAAGGAAATCGCCGACATGCGGGACGAGACCGACCTCAGCGGCCTGAAACTCACCATCGACTTAAAGCGGGGCACCGATCCGGATAAGCTCATGCAGAAGCTTTTCCGCTCTACCCCCCTGCTGGACAGCCAGTCCTGCAACTTTAACATTCTCATCGCTGGCATGCCCCGTGTCCTGGGTGTGGGGCAGATTTTGGAGGAGTGGGTAGCCTGGCGGATGGATTCGGTACGCCGGCGGGTCTACTACTCCATGAGCAAGAAAAAGGAGAAGCTCCACCTGTTGAAGGGTCTGCGGCGCATTTTGCTGGACATTGACCGGGCCATCCAAATCATCCGGGACACCGAGGAGGACGCGGAGGTCATCCCCAACCTGATGATCGGCTTTGGCATCGACCAGGTCCAGGCGGAGTATGTGGCCGACATCCGCCTGCGCAATATCAATAAGGAGTACATCCTCAAGCGTACCCAGGAAGTGGACACCCTTCAGGATGAGATCGCCGATCTGGAGGACACTGTCAACTCCCCTAAGCGCATTCAGAAGATCATCATTGGCGAGCTGGAAGAGGTCAAGAAGAAGTACGCCCTTCCCCGGCGCACAGACATCGTCTACGACCACCAGCTTCAGGAGGCTGCCGACCCGGAGGAGGACATCCCCGACTACCCCGTCCACTTGTTCTTCTCCAAAGAGGGATATTTGAAGAAAATCACTCCCCAGTCCCTGCGTATGGCCAGTGAACAGAAATATAAGGAAGGGGACGGCCCCTTCCTCCAGTGGGAAACTTCCAACCGGGAAGAGCTTCTGGTCTTTACGGATAAGCAGCAGTGCTACAAAACCCGCCTGAGTGACTTTGAGGACACCAAGGCCAGCGCTCTGGGAGACTACCTGCCCACCAAGCTGGGCATGGAGCCGGAGGAAAAAGCCATCTGGGCCTGTCTGCCGGGAGACTACTCCGGGCAGGTGCTGTTCTTCTTTGACAACGGCAAGGCCGCTCGGGTGGAGCTTTCTGCCTATCAGACCCAGACCCGGCGCAAGAAGCTCACCGGCGCCTATTCGGACAAGGCCCCCCTGGTAGCCGCCTTCCTGCTCAAGGAGGACTTTGAAGCTGCCGTCATCTCCACGGAAGGCCGGTGCATGGTCTTCCATACCGCCAGTCTCAACCCCAAAACCACCCGGAACACCCAAGGCGTCAATGTAATGACCCTGAAACCCAAATATAAAGTGGAAAAGGTCCTGCCTTTGCATGAGACCTCCATTGTCAACACTGCCCGCTATCGGGCCCGTTCTCTGCCCATCGCCGGCGCCCTGCTCAAAGAAGAGGACCGGGGAGAAGAGCAGATGACTCTGCTGTAACCACTTACAATATAGAGAGGAGGAGTGGGCATGGTTCGCTCTCTGCTGCGCCGCTATGGCCTGATCACCTTGTTTTCTGTCGTTTTCGCTCTAGGTTTCGACTGGTTATATGTTCCCAACAACATCGGTCTTGGCGGCATAACAGCCTTGGGCCAGATTGTGAACTTTCTCATTCCCTCCGTGCCCATCGGTACGGTGGTACTGGTAGCCAACATCCCCCTGTTTTTGCTGGGATGGAAATTTCTGGGCGGCAGCGTGCTGCTCTCTTCCCTGTATGCCATGGCCGCCACCTCTATTCTGGTGGATGTCTTCGCCTCTCTGTTTACGTTTTCCCCCATTGACCCTATTCTGGCCGCAGTGTTCGGCGGTGCCATCACAGGGTTTGCCATCGGCGTTATTTTTGCCCAGGGAGCCACCACCGGCGGCACCGACCTCATCGCCCGGCTGCTGAAGCTCCCCTTCGGTTGGCTGCCCATGGGCAAGCTGCTGATGGCTGTGGATCTGGTGATGCTAGGTGGGGTATCTCTGGTTTTTCAAAGCCTGTACAGCGCCCTCTACGGCCTGATCGCCCTTTACATTTCCTGCGTAGTGATGGACCAGGTACTTTATGGCATGGATACCTCAAAGGTAGCCTATATCGTCACAGTCTGTCCGAAGGAGGTCTCCAACTCCATTTTTGAGCAGCTGGACCGGGGTGTCACTATCCTTCACGGAGAGGGCGCCTGGTCGGGAGAACCCCGGAACGTGCTCATGTGCGCCTTTAAGCAGCGCCAGATCGTCACCCTCAAGCAGATCGTCCAAACGTGCGACCCGGATGCTTTTATGATCGTCTGCAACGCCCACGAGGTTCTGGGTCTGGGCTTTGGCCGTTACCATCAAAATGATCTGTAAACATGCGGAAGGAGACATTGTTATGATCGACTATGAAAAGCTGTCCCGCACGCTGGAGGCACTGGGCTACCAGGTCTCCCACTTTGCCACCGCTCAGCAGGCCGCCAACTATCTGGACAGCCAGATTGACCAGACCAGCGTGGCCTTCGGCGGTTCGGTAACCTTGAAAGACATGGACCTCTATCCCCTGCTCTCCAAGCACAATCAGGTGATCTGGCACTGGGAGGGCGGCTCCCAGATGGATGCCATCAACACCCAGGTATACATCACCTCAGTGAACGGCCTGGCGGAGACTGGGGAACTTATCAACATCGACGGTACCGGCAACCGGGTGGCCTCCACCCTGTACGGCCACAAGCGAGTCTACTTTGTGGTGGGTTCCAACAAGATTGCCCCCGACTATGATGCCGCCCTCTGGCGTGCCCGGAACATCGCCTCTCCCAAAAACGCTCAGCGTTTGGGCATGAAAACTCCCTGCGCCGCCAAAGGGGACCGCTGCTACAACTGCCAGAGCCCCGATCGCATCTGCCGGGCGTTGGTAGTGCTGTGGGAAAAGCCAAGAGGCACCGAGCAGATGGAAATCGTTCTGGTGGATGAGCCCTTGGGCTACTAATCTCTATTTTACAGGAAGGAGGCGCACCTATGAGCCATTCCAGCCGTGCCCTCGCTCTGCTCACCGCTGCTGCTCTGACATTGACCGGGTGCTCCTCCCTTTTGGAACAGGAGTACACCTATATTACCCCCCACAACGCAGCTCCTACCGCAGATGGTGACCCCTCTATTCTGCGGGCAGACAGCTATCAGGAGCTG
This sequence comes from Lawsonibacter sp. LCP25S3_E2, assembly GCF_052117285.1. Classification (NCBI taxonomy): domain Bacteria; kingdom Bacillati; phylum Bacillota; class Clostridia; order Eubacteriales; family Oscillospiraceae; genus Lawsonibacter; species Lawsonibacter sp. LCP25S3_E2. Next base: position 79,198 of record NZ_JBQKJL010000013.1, on the reverse strand, counting down.
GTCAATGCCTTGATCTACTTCGTCACCACCGGCACGGAAAAGGGAACCGTTCGCCTCTATATGGATGAGGAGGATCTGGACGCCAGCCTGAACGCCGCCTGTCTGGAGGTGGCTCATGAGGACCCCTTGGGCGCCTATGCGGTGGAATACATCACGTTCAGCCTCAGCTCCGTGGTAGCCTACTCGGAAGCCACGGTGAACATCACCTACCGCCGCACGAAGGAGCAGGTGGCCTCCATTGTCCAGGCTACCGGCACCACTGCCATCCGCAGTGAGCTGGCCAGCACTATGTCCGCCTTCCAGTCGGAATGTGTCCTGCGCATCAGTTACTTTAATGAGGACGAGGAATTTATCCAGGATCTGGCCCGCCAGGCTTACTATAACGCTCCTTCCTCCGCTCTGGGGATGCCTCAGCTCCAGGTATTTCTCTACCCTGCCAGCGGCCAGCAGCGGATCGTGGAGATTTTGCTGACCTATCCCGATGACCTTTCTAAACTGGAGCAGCAAAAGGCTGCCCTCACCAACTGGCTGCAGTCCCTGTCCGCCCCCTTTGCCGCGCTCTCCGGTGACAGTCGCATCGAACAGGCCGCCCGTTCCATCGTCTCCGCAGGTACTTATGACCCGGCCGGAGGTTCCAGCGTATGTGCCCTCATGGACCAGGGAAGTGCCAACAGCGAAGGGATCGCACTGACTATGGCTGCTTTGTGTCAGCATCTGGTCCTGCCATTCCGGGTGGTAGAGGGAACCCTCAACGGCCAGCCCCACTTCTGGAACATGGTGCAGATCAGCTCCGGTTGGCGCCATTTGGACCTGACCGATTCCCAATCCGGCCCCTATGCCCCCCGAACCGACCAACAGATGGAGGAGCTGGGCTATCATTGGGACACCAACCTGGTACCGGTCAGCGGACCTCAGGAGGAGAGCGCTCAGGGAGCAGGCGCCTAGATTCCCCTGCTTTCCCTTGCCAAAACCGCCTTGAGCGGATATAATAGCTCCACAAAGTGTTTTTCTCACATGTAATTTTCCAGAAAAGGGGTTTTCCTTATGAAATGGCAAAGACGATGGCACTGTCTGGTTCTCAGCGCTTTGCTGATGGCCTCGTCTGTGGTTCCCTGCTTTGCCGCAGATACAGCCGGCTCCGGCGTCTTTTCTACCTTTTATATTGATGCTGCCGACATGGCTTTTCCTCAAACTGATCTTTCCGTGCAGCTATACAGTCAGGACTCCAGCGGGCGCTTTCAGCCCGGCGAGGTGGTCCAGGTAGACTGCTCCCTGAACCAGGTCACAGAGGATGCCAGCTTCTACATCCAGCCAAAGGTGGGTTCTGTTTGGATTACGGTGGACTACCTCACGGACCTGAACGCAGACGGGATCTATGAGCTGCCTCGGAATGATGCCGCCCCTGTCTGGGACTATCTGGCGCCTCAGTCCTCCGTGGTTCTCCAGCGCTCCACGACATCCCAAAAGCTGTTGGCCGGACAAACCTATATTCTCTCCGCCCAGACGCTTCTTCAGGGCAGTCAACAGGCGGCTAACCTGCGCACTCTCAGTGGCAGTTCCTCTTATCTGGGCCTCTCCGGCCACGTTCAAGATTTCCCCTTGTGTCTTGTAAGCCTCCGCTACTCCCCCGCCGGAGGCCAGGAGCAGACTCTGTCCTACTATGTACGAATCTATGGGAAGGCTCTGCCCCCCAGTGATATCTCCCCCGACTCTCCCTACTATAAGGCAGTGGAGTATGTTCTCTCCCAGGGATATTTTTCCGGCACGGGCAACGGCGTATTTCAGCCCGATGGTCTCTTTACCCGTGCCCAGCTGGCCCAGACCCTCTGGCGCATGGGCGGAAGTCTGACGGCCCGCGGCTGTTCCTTCCCTGATGTGGACCCCTCGGCCTGGTACTACGATGCAGTCTCCTGGTGTTGTCAAAACGGGATCATGACCGGTCTGTCCACCAATTCCTTCGCTCCCGATGCCCCCCTCTCCCAGCAGCAAATGGCACTGATTCTCTATCAGTTTGCCAAATACTCTGGCATCGATGTATCCCAGCAGGGTGATTTGTCCGCTTACTCAGATGGAGACAACGTCTCCTTGTGGGCCAAGCAGGGCATGGAGTGGGCCGTGGGCAACGGTATTCTTCCCACTGTCCCCGGCAACACCCTCAACCCCAGCGTCAGCGTCACCCGCAGCCAAATGGCTATGGTGCTCTATACCTATGACGGTGTCTTCTCCCGGCGCTGAACTCCCCCGTGCTTTCGTTTCGCCTGCCGCTCATCCAAGCGGCAGGCTTTTTTCTGTTCTAAGAGGATTAAAGGCTGGAATATTTGTCCAAACTATCCATAAAATAATACTAAACCTAGGGAAGGAGGGCCACCCATGCAACTGTCCCGGCACAAATCTATCCCCCGCCGCAGCCGCGCCCTGGAGCAAGAGCGGCAGGACCTTATGAACGCCCTTTCCAGCACACAGGCACTGATCCACCAAGCCTACGGCGGCTTTAACACCACCTGCGATGGAGATCTCATCGAATCCTACGTATTTGAAATCAACTCCCTCCACGCCAGGTACAACTACCTCATCCGCCGCTTCAAGGAACTGGAGGGAGCCAGATGAACCCCCTGCCAGGATATGCGGCCTGGTGCTTGGCTGGACTGGTCCTGTGTGCCGCCCTGCTTCTCCTGCGCCGCCCTGTGGCTCTTCTCCTGCGTCTGCTGCTGCGGTCCGGAGTGGGGCTGGCTGTGCTTGCACTTCTCTCCCAGGTGGGGCATCTGATCGGTGTAAGCCTGGGCGTAAACCTGGTCAATGCCCTGGTGCTGGGGTTGTTGGGTGCCCCTGGACTGGGACTTCTTATGATGATGCAGTGGGTTTTGAAATAACACCGGCGGAAGTGTCCTGTTCACAGGCTGAAAACAGCTTTGCACTCTGACGTCTTTTTTGCAAAAGCACAGCAAGATTAGCCAAATTCTTCGGTGGTTTTGACAACCACAGGCCATTGACACCCATCCTTTTCCTCTCTATAATATGAAAATACCCCACTCTTTCGTGGAGTGGGGCATTTTTATATTTTTTATGAAAGGGGTTCTCCCAAATGAGCGACCAGCGTGTTTACAACTTCTCCGCCGGCCCTTCCATGCTCCCTCTGTCCGCACTGGAGCGTGCCGGGTCAGAAATCACCAACTACCAAGGCTCTGGTATGTCAGTGATGGAGATGAGTCACCGCTCTAAGGTCTTTGTGAAGATTTTTGAGGAGACCCAGGATAAGCTGCGCCGGCTGATGAATGTGCCGGAGGGGTATCAGATCCTGTTTCTCCAGACCGGGGCTTCCGGCCAGTTCTCCATGATCCCCCTCAATCTCATCAGCAAAACCGGAAAGGCGGATTACGCCGTCACCGGCAACTTCTCCAACCTTGCTTATAAAGAGGCTCAGAAGTACGGCCAGATCAACCTGGCTGTCTCCTCTGCCGACCGGGATCACTGCTATATCCCCCGCCAGGAGCAGATCAAGCTGGACCCGGAGGCCAGCTACTTCTACTACTGTGCCAACAACACTATCTACGGCACCGAGTGGGACTATGTTCCCGAAACTGGCAAGGTTCCCCTGGTGTGCGACATGTCCTCTGACATTCTGTCCATGCCTGTGGATGTGTCCAAATTTGGCCTTATCTATGCCGGTGCCCAGAAGAACATGGCTCCCGCAGGCCTCACGGTAGTCATCATCAAAAAGGATCTGGCCGGCCATGAGCTGCCCTACACCCCGCTGATGATGAACTATCAGACCATGATCGACAAGGATTCCATGTACAATACGCCCCCCTGCTGGTGTATCTACATGCTGGGCCTCACCCTGGACTGGGTGGCAGAGCAAGGCGGCCTGGAAGGCATGGAAAAGCTGAAGTGGCAGCGGGCCAATATGCTCTATGATACGCTGGACAACTCCCGTCTCTTCCGGTGCCACGCAGAGAAGGGCTCCCGCTCCGGCATGAACGTAACCTTCCGCACAGGCAGCGAGGAGCTGGACGCCAAGTTTGTCCAGGAGGCCACCGCCGCCGGTTTTGTCAACCTGAAGGGTCACCGGAAGGTAGGGGGCATGCGGGCCAGCATCTACAACGCCATGCCCGTGGAAGGCGTAGAAAAGCTGTGTGACTTCATCCGCGCCTTTGATCAAAACAACTGACACGTTTCTGCCATAGAAAGATAGCTAGGTGATAGAATATGTACCGCATTAAAACGTTAAATAAGATTTCCTCCGTGGGGCTTTCCCACCTGGATCAGAGCCGTTTCCAGGTGGGAGATGACCTGGAAAACGAGGACGGTATCCTGGTCCGGTCCGCCGCCATGCATGACTATGTCTTCCCCGATGCCCTGCGCGCCATTGCACGGGCGGGAGCCGGCACCAACAACATCCCCATTGACCGCTGCTCGGAAAACGGCATCGTGGTGTTCAACACCCCCGGCGCCAACGCCAATGCCGTCAAGGAGCTGGTCATTGCCGCTATGCTCATCGCCTCTCGGGACGTGCTGGGCGGAGCCGAGTGGGTTCAGGAGCAGGTCCACACTCCCAATGTGGACGTGGCCGCTGCGGTGGAAAAGGGCAAGAGCGCCTTTGTGGGCCCTGAGCTCTACCACAAGACCCTGGGTGTCATCGGCCTGGGCGCCATCGGCGTACTGGTGGCCAATGTGGCTCTGGATCTGGGCATGGACGTATATGGCTATGACCCCTTCCTGTCTGTGGACACCGCTCTGCGCCTGGACCGCCACGTCCATGTGGTCCAGAATGTGGATGAGCTTTATAAGGTAGCCGACTATGTCACCATCCACGTCCCCTACAACAGCTCCACCAAGGACACCATCAATGCCGAGGCCATCGCTAAGATGAAAGGCCAGGTGCGGGTGCTGAATCTGGCCCGTGGTGAGCTGGTCAATGACGAGGATATGATCGCTGCCCTGGAGTCTGGCCGGGTAGCCCGCTACGTCACAGACTTCCCCAACGCACGCATCGCTGGGGTAAAGAATGTCATCGCTCTGCCCCACTTGGGTGCCTCTACCCCTGAGAGCGAGGCCAACTGCGCTGTAATGGCTGTACGCCAGCTCCAGGACTACCTGCTCAACGGCAACATCAAAAACTCGGTGAATCTGCCCAATGTTTCTCAGGACTGGAGCGGCATTGCCCGGCTGTGCATGATCCACAAAAACGTCCCTGCCATGCTGACCCAGATCATGGGCGTGCTCTCTGATGACAACATCAACGTGGAGAACATGACCAACAAGTCCAAAAAGGACTATGCCTATACTCTGGTGGATGTGAACACCCGCATCACCGACGAGGTGGCCAACGAGCTGCGTGCCATCCCCAATATGATTCGGGTCCGGGTACTGAACCACTAAGCCCCATGTCCGTTTTCCATGAAAAAATCCTCAGCCCGATGGGCTGAGGATTTTTTGCATACTGTCACTTGTTACACGACGGTATATCCGCCCCGGACCAGAACCTTTACCGTTCCAGCGGTGGCGGAGAGGGTGCGGCCCTCAATGGTAGACATGTAGAGATGATTTTTGGACAAAGCGGTACCGCTGTTCACGGTTCCGCCTGCGGTCAGATCGATCAGGGCAGGACTGTCGGAGGACTGAACGGTAGCGCTTCCCACCCGCAGCAGTACCTCACACCCCACATCCAGGTGCATCACCTGGCCGCTGGTCATGGTGACCAGCGTGTAGCCCGCGCTGGAGCCACCTCCCTGTCCCCCCTGGCCAGCCTGGAGGAGATATTGACTGATCTGATGGGAAAAGCTCTCCTCCAGCTCCTTCTGCCGGGTAGCCGTGCTGTTCTCCACCTGCTTTACCACCTGGGGAATGGCGGTCTCATTAAGGTAGCTCAGGGTAACCAGAGGATCGTTCTGATCTCCGCCCGCAGCCAGAGCCGCGCCGGTGCCCAGACACAGGGCCGTCAGGGTCAAGGCACCCAGACGAATGGTCCACTGCTTTCTGATTTTGTTCATTGGTATGTTCTCCTTTTGCCCTATGTAGGCCCCGGCCAAAGGCAGGGGCCGTTGTTGTGTTTACACCAGCGTCTCCGGGTGGAGGCCAAAGCTCACAGCAATGGCTGCATCCACCTGGTGCATGACCGTCTCGTCCAGCCGTCCCATTTTTTCCCGCAGGCGGCGCTTATCCAGCGTCCGTACCTGCTCCAGCAGGATGACAGACTCCTTGGGCAGTCCGCAGCTGAGGGGAGAAACTGAAATGTGGGTCGGCAGCCGGGCCTTTCCCGTTTGGGAGGTAATGGCCGCGGCAATGACCGTTGGACTGTGACGGTTGCCAGTGTCGTTCTGTACGATGAGCACGGGGCGCACGCCCCCTTGCTCGCTGCCCACCACCGGGCTGAGATCGGCGTAAAAAATGTCGCCTCGTTTCACATTGTTATCCAAGTATATTCACACTCCGCTGGAAGATAGCACCGCGTTACCGGCCGAAGGGTCTATGTAACGCTGTACTATGATTCTCCCACGGGGCGGCGGGATTTATACCTGTCCGGGGCGAGAATTTGGGCCATCATGTGGCCGCAACCGGCCTTTGGCCCACTCCATGAGCCCGCCGCGCCTTTGTCCCAGAGAAAAGATTTCCCTGTGCTCCATGTCATCCTATGTGAGGCGCACACCTTCGGTCACGGAGCAAGACAGGCATTCAAGCGGCCTGTCCGGGTGTGTTTTTCTAAAAATTCATTGTAACCGCTGCCCATTCTCCCAATAGATCCGCGGAACACGGGGAGCCACGTGGCACAGCAATTCATAAGAAATGGTACCGGCCAACCGGGCAGCCTCGTCCGTGAGGCCGGGCCCATAGATCTCTGCCACATCCCCAGCCTTTACCTGAGGCAGATCGGTAACATCGGCCATGCACATATCCATGCAGATCCGGCCCACAATGGGGCAGGGCTTGCCCGCTACCATGACTGTAAACTGATTGGACAATACCCGCGGCAGGCCGTCTCCATAACCGATGGGCAGTACCGCCAGACGGGATGGGCGCTTAAGCTCAGCGGTGCAGCCATAGCTCACTTTAGCTCCAGCAGGCATGGTGCGCACCGCGGCCACCCGGCTTTTCAGCCGCATTACCGGGATGAGGCCCGGACCATCCAGCCCCTGGCTCTCTTCGTCGGTATAGTATCCGTACAGGACGATGCCCGGCCGGACCATGTCCAGATAGGTACAGGGATAGTGTAACACAGCGGAGCTGGCCCCGCAATGGTAAATTTTCAGGTGGATGCCCCGCTCCTCCATGGCCTTCTTCGCATCCAGGAAACGGGTAAACTGGGCCATGGTATAGCTTTCATCCCCGTCGGCGGCGGCAAAATGGGTGAACATCCCCTCCACCTCCAGGCCGGGCAGGGCACACACCTGGGCCATCTCTTGGGCCACGGCGGTGTTGTCCCCGTCCTCCCAGCGAAAGCCCAGTCTCCCCATGCCGGTGTCCACCTTGATGTGGACCTTCAGCTTCTTTCCCTGTCTCTGGGCAATCTCAGAAAAGGCCTGGGCCGTCTCCAGGTCCTCCACTTCCTGGGTGACGTCCCATTGGAGCAGCTCCTCTCCCAGCGCCTCAGGTGTCTGACCCAGGCACAGGATAGGCAGGGAGATCCCTGCCCGGCGCAGCTGCTCTCCCTCGTCCACACAGGCCACCGCCAGCATATCCGCTCCCAGCTGCTCCAGCTTTTTGGCCACAGGCACTGCCCCATGGCCATAGGCATCCGCCTTCACCAATCCGGCAAAGCGGCATCCTTGGGGCAGCATAGCGCGCAGGGCACGGTAATTGTGCGCCAGGGCATCCAAGTCGATTTCCGCCCAGGTCCGCAGTTCTCTTCTGTCCAACATAGCAATCCCTCTTTTTATGATACCGGCCCATGGTTTACAGGGTCAGCTTTTTACAAAGTCGGTGCACTCACACAAAATCACACGGAACCCATCCACGCTCACTTCGCCCCGTACCAGGTTCCGGGTGGACGGTTCAAACCACAAGGTGACCTCCCGCCCCTTTCCTGGGCTGGCCGTGGGGTCGCCGCAGTCTACCCGGAGAAGATTTTCTTCTTCGTCCAAGGCACAGGCGGTGATATAGCCCCCTCGTGCAGCCTCCAGCATGGCAGAAAAAGCACCCAGGGGGGTAAGTCCATTGTCATCCAGCGTTCCGGTCTCCACCCACACCCCATCATATTCCAACGTCCCTGTCTCCCCATCCAGACGGGCGGTCATGCCTGCCACAGTCTCCGGGGCAGTAAGGGTAAGCGTCAGCTCCTCTTCCTCCAGGGCAGCGTCCATCTCATATGAATAGACCCGCTGGCCATAGTCGGCAGAAACGGACAGATGGGTCGAGCAGGCGGTCATCTCCAGATACTCTCCCCGGAGCCCCAGGGTCAGTTCCTCCGCCTGGCTCACCTTCGCCGGGGTGCACCCGGCGAGAAGCAGCATCATTGGTACGCAAAACAGCAGTTTGCGCACGGTGTTCCCTCCAAATTTCTGGAATCAGGACTGTTCGGTATTTTCCCGCAAAACCTCCGGGATGGCTTCCACCAGGTCACTGGGCAGCATGGCATACTCCCCCAGCTTTTTGGCACATTTGTCCCCCGCTTTTCCATGAAACCACACCGCCCAGGCGGCCAGCTCTGAAAAGCTGCTATGGGGACCCTGAAGGTGCTTCTGGCCCCACAGGGCAGCGATCATGCCGGACAGCACATCCCCCGAACCGCCTTTGGCCATTCCTGGATTCCCAGTACCACAGACCCAGCACTTGCCGGACCATTCGGCGGTCACCGTCCCGCGGCCTTTGAGCACCAAGGTACAGTGGTGCTCTTTGGCAAAGGCGCGGGCAGCGGCCAGCCGGTCCCGCACCGGAAGCGGGCAGCCGGTGAGCCGGGCAAACTCCCCGGCGTGGGGGGTAAGGACGGTGGGAGCGGAGCGTTTGTCCAGAATATCTATATGCCCGCACAGGGCATTTATGCCATCGGCATCCAGCACCACGGGGATGTCCAGATCCTCCAGCAGGGCGCGCACCAGCTTCTCGGTCTTGGGGCGGCGGCCCAGGCCGGGGCCGATCAGAGCCACGTCACACCCTCTGGCTTTCTCCAAGATTTCCTCATACCGCTCCGGCAGAGGGAAGGGCATGGCCTCGTCGCACTTGACGGCCACGATGGAGTAAATTTCCCGTGGCACGCCCAAAAAGACAAGTCCCGCCCCCATGCGTAAAGCCCCTCTTGCGGCCAGGACCGGAGCACCGGTGTAGCCCTCGCTGCCGGCCAGAACAAAAATCTTTCCAAAGTCCCCCTTATGGCCGTCCGCCGGACGCTTGGGGAGATAGCTGTGCATATAGTCGGGCATAAGATCGGTACCGTCGGGTCTGCGCCAAATCTTCTGGTGAACCAGCTCCGGGGGAATCCCAATGTTGGCCTCCTTCACCTTCCCAGCCCGGCCGGCCCCCGCGTCCAGATAGAGGCCGGGCTTGGCGCAGGTAAAGGTCACCGTTACGCTGGCCCGAACCGCGTCCCCCAGAATTTCGCCCGTGTCTCCCTCCACACCCGAGGGCAGGTCGCAGGCCACCACTGGCGTACGCCGGGCATTGAGCCACTTCACCACAGCCAGAAACTCTCCTGCCAAAGGCCGCTTCAGGCCCACCCCAAACAGGGCATCCACAAAGCAGTCGCAGGTAGAAAGCCAGGTGCTGGTACGAAGGTCCTCCAGGTCCAGGGGCTCCAGCTCCCCTCCCGCAGCCTTCAGCTTCTCCTCCATGGTCCGTGCATCGGGGGTCATTTTAGCCCGGTCCCCAATGAGGAAGGCGCGCACCCGGTACCCCGCCTCCAAGAGCAGCCGGGCGGCGGCAATACCATCCCCGCCGTTGTTGCCGGGGCCGCAGAAGGCAGCGATGCGCGCAGTGGGGTCGGTGTTTTTGGACTCCACAATGCTCTGCAGTTCCTCGATCTCCCCCTGCTCCTCCTGGGTAGGTTCCTCCCCCGTCCGGGTCATAAACAGAAAGGAGGTCGTCCCCACCGGGCCGGTGCGGTTTTGAACCGGCCCTACCAGATTTACTACCTCCTGGGCCACGGCATAGGCGGCCTGCTCCATCAGTTCCAGGGAGGGGATGCCCCGCTCCTCAATGGCAATGCGGTCCAGCTCTTTCATCTGGGCAGTTGTAGCAAGCATATTGCTCCCCTCCTTTTTTCGCCATTCTAGCACATTTCCCAGGCAAAAAAAAGAGGAGGGCTCTCAAAAAGCCCTCCTCCGGTATGTTAAATTATTTCAGGAATCCGTTGACAATCTGCTCCTCGGCCTCTTTTTCTGTGAGGCCCAGGGTCATCAACTTGGTCAGCTGCTCGCCGGCAATCTTACCGATGGCCGCCTCGTGGATGAGCTGGGCGTCCAGGCAATTGGCGGTGACCTCAGGAATGGCGGACACCACGCCCTTGTCCATGATGATGGCATCGCACTCAGAGTGGCCGTAGCAGGCGGCGTTGCCGTTGATGCGGGCCAGGAATACCTGCTTGGACTCCCCCTTGGCCACAGACCGGGAGATCACGTTGGTGTGGCAGCCCTCGCCGTTGAGGTCCACGGTGAAGTCGGACTTAGCCAGCTGCTTGCCGTGGGTCATGACCTTCTCCTTGATGATCAGGGTGGCAGCGGGGCCCAGGGTGGCCCGTGTGGTGCGGACGGTGGAGTCCACGCCCTTGATCTGGGTGGTCTCCATCTCCATGTAGCTGCCCTCCTGCATCTCTACCACAGTGGTGGGGTTCATGATGTTTTCCCCCATGCCGTCCCCCTCACCGTAGTGGCGCTCCACATAGTGCACTCGGGCGTTCTTGCCCACGTAGAAGGTGTGGATACCGGAGTGTTCGGAGTTCTGCACACCACAGTTGTGAATGCCGCAGCCGGCCACGATGGTGATGTCACAGTCGTCCCCGATAAAAAAGTCGTTATATACCGTCTCCTGAAGGCCGCTCTGGCTGAGGACCACAGGGATATGGACAGACTCGTTCTTGGTGCCGGGCTTAATGATAATGTCGATGCCGTCCTTATCCTCTTTGGAGACAATGTCGATGTTGGCAGTGGTGTTCCGGGCGGCCTTCTGGCCGTTGGCCCGGATGTTATAGGCCCCCTCGGGGACCTCATGCAGATCGGCTACCTGCTCCAGCAGGCTCTTTTGAATTGCGTCCATAGCTTCCAATTCCTCCTTGGGAACGTATCGTTCGTTCAGCGCACCTTACCGGTAAGGGCGCTGCACACATCCGGGGTCTGGCCCAGCAGCGTGGGCAGGATATCTTTCCGGGGGCCGTCCTTCTGCACCCTTCCATCGGCCAGGACGATGATCCGGTCGGCGATGTTCAAGATCCGCTCCTGATGGGAAATGATGAGGATGGAGCCATTGATCTTCTCATGCAGATGCTCAAAGACCTGGATCAGGTTGGTAAAGGACCACAGGTCGATGCCCGCCTCCGGCTCGTCAAAGACGGAGAGCTTGGTTCCCCGTGCCATGATCATGGCGATCTCGATGCGCTTAAGCTCACCGCCGGACAAAGAGGCATCCACCTCCCGGTCGATGTAATCCTTGGCGCACAGGCCCACCTCAGACAGGTAGTTGCAGGCCTCGGGCACGCCGATGTTCTTCCCGCTGGCCAGGGTGATCAGGTCCTTCACCGTCAGTCCCTTAAAGCGCACCGGCTGCTGGAAGGCAAAGCTGATGCCCCGGCGGGCCCGGTCGGTAATATTGAGGCCGGTAATGTCCTCTCCATCCAGGAGAATCTTTCCCTGAGTAGGGGTCAGAATTCCGGCAATGATCTTGGCCAGGGTGGACTTGCCGCCCCCATTGGGGCCGGTGATGGCCGCAAAGCGCTCGTTAATGGTCAGGCTGATGTCATGCAGGATTCCCTTGTTATCCCCATCCTGCTCCACATCATAGCTGATGTGCTGCAATTCCAGCATGTAAATCTCCTCCGTATGATCCTTCCGGCGGGGCCGGTTTTCTCTGTCATTGTGCCCCAAATTTTGCCCGGACAAACCGGGCAGGGGCGCCTTGTCCTTCAAGGCGCCCCTATTCTACCATATGGGGAAGGATTTGTAAATCCTTTTTCCTACTATTTTTGTAGGTTTTAATTTTCTTCACGAGTTCCAACCAGAAGCCGGATCTCATCCCCCTCTCTCAGCCCCACGTTGTCATCAAAGGTACACACCAAATCCATATGGCCATTGCCGTGGTTCCACCACCACACGCCTGTGATCAGGCCCCGGTTGGTGTCAATCATACAGTAGGGGCTGGTCTGCTTCTGCTGTTCCTCGCTGTTCTCTAGGACAAAGCCTTCCTTGGACACATCAGGCAGTCCCATCGCCTGCAGGGCCCTAAAAGCCTGGGAATAGGGCGAGTTATCGTCCACAAAGCTATCTCCAATGAGCACGATTTTAACTTCCCCGCTGCTCACCGTCACTTGCAAGTTCTTCCAGGGAAGCTGCGCTGATTGAATTTTCGCCTCCGTCGATCCGATCTCCCTGGACACTACGACTTCCAGCGGCTTTCCGGGGGTAACGCGTTCCTCATCATAGGAATCGCAGGTGACCGACCACGACTCCAGCGGCTCGCCCAGCGGCTGCATAGTGGTCATCCGTCCGCTCCCGGTATCAAACACACACAGACTGTCCCCCCAAATGTTCTCCGACATGTCTTCATACAGCTCTTTAATGGGGGTGATAAAGATGATTTTCTCTCCGGTGGCATCAAAGGAGATGTTTCTGGGCTCCAGGTAGAACTCCTGTCCGAAGGGATAGTAGGGCAGCAACTGGTCAATCCAGGTCTGCTTGCCGCTGCGGTCCACATAGAGCATCGTACAAGAGCTCCCGTGCATGGTTCCCCCCTCGAGTATCACGGCCAGGGTCCCATGGCCCCCTTCATAATAGGTGATTGTTCCGTTATGCAAAGCGACATGCTCCGGGGAGTATACGTTCTCCTCCAGCCGGTCCATGGCCAGCTTGACCGGGTCCTCGGCCACCTGGAACTGGGCAAGCTTTTCCTCCTCGTTCCAGTTCAGCTCCCCGTAGGGCAGAAGATCGGAGAGGTAAACCATCACATGGCCCCCGATGTTGAAGGACTCCTTCTCCTCCCCCGCCACATAGACCTTTATGTCGGAGGCGTAGATGGGGTAGGCGGCTTCGCCCACCTTGCCCTCGGGAGGCTGGGGAACATACTCCGGCGTCTCCACACTCACACCGCCGGGGCGCCCGCTTTCAGGCCAGACGTAGACCGCCCGTGCCGCTTCATTCCAGTAGACATAAAGCCCATACCAGTTCAGGTCCTGCACCATCACGGCAGTACGGCCCCCTACGTTATAGGAGGCGATGGGACGACCGTCAATTTCTGTCACAATGTCGGTATAGAGGGCGTGGCCGATGACCTCCTCTGCCGCGTAGGCGTTCACAGTAAGGCCGGCGGTGAGGACCAGGGCAAGGGCAAAGCTGAGAACCTTCTTCATAGCGCGTCTCCTTTCCCGGAAATGCAGTTTTTCGGCTTTCTTTTTTCATTATATCCCTTTTCCCCTTGCAACTCAAGAAGATTTGTGATATATATAAGGATACTGAAATGCGTGGAACGGGAAAATAGCGCAGCAAACTCATCAGAGAGGGGCGGTCGTCGGCTGAAAGCCGCCTCAGAGGAAGTTCGCTTGGTTCGCCCGGGAGCGGCCCCTGAGAGGGGGACGGCCTGACCCGCCGTTACCGGGGTTTTAAGTGCGCGCCCTGTGCGCGAATGCGGGTGGTACCGCGGAAGCTTTGCCTTTCGTCCCAGAATGTTGGGAGGAAAGGCTTTTTTGCTGCCAAAATGACAAATATACATCTGAAAGGAAGAACGCAGATGAAAGAACAGTTAGCAAACATCCGCGCCCAGGCCCTCGCCGCCTTTGAAGAGGCCCAGGACCTGGCCGCTCTGGACGAACTGCGGGTCAAGTACCTGGGCAAGAAAGGCGAGCTCACCGCTGTTTTGAAGCAGATGGGCAAGCTCTCCGCCGAGGAGCGCCCCGCCATGGGTCAGCTGGCCAACGAGGTCCGCGCCGCCCTGGAGGGGGCCATTGAGGAGACCTCCAAAAAGCTGGAGGCCAAGGCCTTGGAGCAGCGCCTCCGGGACGAGGCCCTGGACGTGACTGTCCCCGGCAAGCCGGTAAAGCTGGGCCACAAGCACCCCATGTATATCGCTCTGGACGAGCTCAAGGACATCTTCGTGGGTATGGGCTTCACGGTTCTGGACGGCCCCGAGGTGGAGCTGGCTGAGCTTAACTTTGACCGCCTCAACGCCGAGGAGGGCCACCCCTCCCGTGACTGGTCGGACACCTTCTATTTTGACGAGGACAGCCGGGTGATGCTCCGCAGCCAGACCAGCCCCATGCAGGTCCGGGCCATGGACACCATGGAATTGCCCATCCGCATCATCGCCCCCGGCCGGGTATACCGTAAGGACGAGGTGGACGCCACCCACTCCCCCATGTTCCACCAGGTGGAGGGCATGGTCATCGACAAGAACGTCACCATGGCCGATTTGAAGGGCACCCTCAACACCGTGGTGGAGCAGCTCTACGGCAAGGGCACCAAGACCCGCTTCCGTCCCCACCACTTCCCCTTTACCGAGCCCTCCTGCGAGATGGACGTACAGTGCCACAAGTGCGGCGGCGTGGGCTGCCCCACCTGTAAGGGCGAGGGCTGGATCGAGCTGCTGGGCGCGGGGATGATTCACCCCCGTGTGCTGGAGATGAGCGGCATCGACCCCAACGAGTACTCCGGCTGGGCCTTTGGCATCGGCCTGGAGCGTACCGCCATGCGCCGCTTTAAAATCGCCGATCTGCGCCTGATTTTTGAAAACGACGTGCGCTTCCTGGAGCAGTTCTAAGAGAGGAGATTAGAAGCAATGAATTTAAGCAGAAAATGGCTGGGCGAGTTTGTCACCGTCGATGCCAATGATAAAGACTTTGCCGAGGCTATGACCCTCTCCGGCTCCAAGGTGGAGCTGACCCATGACCTGGGGGAGGAGATTTCCAACGTGGTGGTGGGCAAGATTTTGTCCATGGAGCGCCACCCTGACTCTGACCACATGTGGGTGTGTCAGATCGACGTGGGCCAGGCCGAACCGGTTCAGATCGTCACCGGTGCTTGGAACATCCACCCCGACGACATGGTCCCTGTGGCCCTGCACAAGTCCACCCTTCCCGGCGGCAAGAAGATCGAAAAGGGCAAGCTGCGCGGCGTGGTATCTAACGGCATGATGTGCGGCCTTTCCGAGCTTGGGCTGGACACCCGTGACTTCCCCTACGCCGTCATCACCCCCGCCGCCCTTTTGAACGACTACCACCCCCTGGACAAGGACAAGCCCTCCATCCCCGCGGACATCCAGCCCGGCCACAAGATCTTCGGCAGCGTAGTCTGTGCCCGGATCACCGCCGTGCGCTGCGACGGGGTCAACGCCTACACCGCAGCCTGTGAGGTGGGCAGCGGCTCCGTCTCCGTATCCACCAACTGCGCCAACCTCCACGCCGGTGACCTGGTGGCCCTGGATACCAAGAAGGAGCACATCTGCACCCTGGAGGACCTGCGCGCCCAGCAGGCCGAGTTCCCCCACTGTATCCCCGACGGCATCTTCATTCTCCACGAGGAGGGCGTGAAGCCCGGCGATGACCTGAAGCCCGTGATCGGCGCCGACGATCATGTGGTGGAGTTTGAAATCACCCCCAACCGCCCCGACTGCCTGTCCGTCATCGGTCTGGCCCGTGAGGTGTCTGCCACCTATGAGGTGCCCCTGCGCCTCCACGAGCCGGTGGTCAAGGGCGGCGCTGAGGGCAATCTAGTGGAGCTTCTGGACGTGGAAACTCCCGCCGCGGACCTGTGCCCCCGGTACACCGCCCGGATGGTGCGCAATGTGAAGATCGCCCCCTCCCCCAAGTGGATGCGTGAGCGTCTGCGCGCCATGGGCGTGCGCCCCATCAACAACATCGTGGACATCACCAACTATGTCATGCTGGAGTACGGCCAGCCCATGCACGCCTTTGACTACCGCTATGTGAAGGGCGGCAAGATCATCGTGCGCCGGGCCGAGGAGGGTGAGGAGCTCACCACTTTGGACGGCCAGGTGCGTAAGCTCACCGCCAACCATCTGGTCATCGCCGACGAGACCCGCGCCGTGGGCCTGGCAGGCATTATGGGCGGCGAGAACAGCGAGATCGTGGATGACACCACCGACGTGGTCTTCGAGTCCGCCTGCTTTGACGGCACCTGCATCCGCAAGGGTGCTCTGGCCCTGGGCATGCGCACCGAGGCCAGCGCCAAGTTTGAGAAGGGCCTGGACCCCATGAACACTCTCCCCGCCGTCAACCGGGCCTGTGAGCTGGTGGAGCTGCTGGGAGCCGGCGAAGTGCTGGACGGTGTCATTGACATCCTTAACTATGTGCCTCAGCCCCGCACCATCACCATGGACCCTGACCGGGTGAACGCCCTGCTGGGCACCGAGATCCATCCGGTGGATATGTACCGCTATCTGGAGCGGGTAGACATCTGCACCCCCGAAAAGAACTTCCCCAACGGCCCCGCTCCCGTGGTCATCCCCTCCTGGCGTGCCGATGTGGTGGGCATTGCCGACCTGGCGGAGGAGGTAGCCCGCTTCTACGGCTACAACAACATTCCCACCACCTTGATGCTGGGCCAGACCACCCTGGGCGGCTACTCCCCGGCACAAAAGCTGGAGCAGACCCTGGGCAGCGTGTGCCGGTCCTGCGGCTATGACGAAATCATCACCTACTCCTTCATCTCCCCCACCTATTATGACAAGATCCTCTGGCCTGCGGATTACGCCGCCCGGAAGAGCTTTAAGATCCTGAACCCCTTGGGTGAGGACACCTCTATCATGCGTACCACGGTTCTGCCCTCCATGCTGGAGATCTTGACCCGGAACTATAACTACCGCAACAAGTCCGCCAAGCTCTATGAAGTGGGCCGTATCTATCTCCCCGGCGGCGAGGACGGCCTGGCCGATGAGCGGAAGGTCCTGTCCATGGGCGCCTATGGCGAGGATATGGACTTCTACACCATGAAGGGAGCCATCGAGGCCATCCTGAAGGAAATCCGGGCTGAGAATGTGCACTTTGAGGCTCCCACCGGCGCTCCCTCCGACGCCTCTTATCACCCCGGCCGCTGCGCCACTGTGTGGTCCGGCAGCAACTGTATTGGTATCTTCGGTCAGATCCACCCCCTGGTGGCCCGGAATTACGGAGTGGATGGGGAGCTCTACTGTGCCGAGCTGAACTTTGACGCGCTGATGAATGCCCGTGGCGCCGATCCCGAGTACACCCCCCTTCCCAAGTTCCCCGCCGTCACCCGTGACATCGCCGTGGTGTGCGACGAGGCGGTCACCGTGGGTGCTCTGGAGGCCGCCATCCGCAAGGGAGCCCGTGGACTTCTGAAGGAAGCTGCCCTCTTTGATATCTACCGGGGCAAGGGCGTGGCCGAAGGCAAGAAGTCCGTGGCCTTTAACCTGATTCTTCGCGCGGACGACCGTTCCCTCACTGCCGAGGAGGCCGACGCTGATGTGAAAGCCATTCTGGAAGTATTGGAGCAGGACTGCGGCGCTGTTCTGCGGTAAAAGGAGGTTTAACCCTATGCGGCGTTTTGAGTGTGACTATGCGACTGGAGCCCATCCCAAGGTAATGGAGGCCCTGATCAAAACCAATCTGGAGGCCTGCCCCGGCTACGGGGAGGATGAACACTGTGCGCATGCCGCCCAGCTGATCCGCCAGGCCTGCCAGGCTCCCCAGGCAGACGTTCACTTCCTGGTGGGCGGCACCCAGACCAACCTGACGATCATTGCTGCCGCCCTGCGCCCCCACCAGGGGGTGATCAGTACGGCGATGGGCCACATCAACGACCACGAGACCGGAGCTGTGGAGGCTACCGGTCACAAGGTTCTGGCTGTCCCCTCGGAGGACGGCAAGCTCACCGCCGCTCAGGTTGAGCAGGTGTGCCACTCCCACTATACCGACCCCACCATGGAGCACAAGGTGCAGCCCGGCATGGTCTATCTCTCCAACCCCACTGAGATGGGCACTGTCTATACCCTCAGCGAGCTGGAGGCCATCTCCGAGGCCGCCCATAAATATCATATTCCCCTCTTTTTGGACGGAGCCCGGATCGCCTACGGCCTGGCCGCCTCGGACATTACCCTGCCGGACCTGGCCAGACTGTGCGACGTGTTCTACCTGGGCGGCACCAAGGCCGGCGCTCTCTTTGGAGAGGCGGTCGTCATTACCAACGAGGCTCTGAAATCTGACTTCCGCTACCTGATCAAGCAGCGGGGCGGCATGCTGGCCAAGGGCAGACTCCTGGGCGTACAGTTTGAGGCCCTGATGGAGGACGGTCTCTACCAGGAGATCGGCAAAAAGGCTGTGGCACAGGCCATGCGTCTGCAAAAGGCCTTTTTGGACAAGGGCTATCCCCTGCTCATCGCCTCTCCCACCAATCAGCAGTTTCCCATCTTACCGGATAAGGATCTGGAACAGCTCAGCAAGAACTATTCCAGCTGCTGGTGGTGCAAAACGGACGAAGACCACACTGCTGTCCGCTTCTGCGTGGCCTGGTCCACCACGGATGAGGACATTGACGCCCTGATTGCCGACATTCAGGCGCTCTGATTTGAATGATTTTTACAGACCGCCGGCGAACAAACGCCGGCGGTCTGCACGTTATGAAAGGAGGAATGGCCGTGGCACAAAACAAGCACGACTTTTCCCAGGGCAGCATTCCCCGCAACATTATGTCTCTGGCCGTCCCTATGACGGCGGCCCAACTGGTCAATGTGCTTTACAGTGTGGTGGACCGGATCTATCTGGGGCGGCTGCCTGGGAGCAGTCACCTGGCTCTTACCGGTCTGGGTATCACCATCCCCATCGTTTCCATCATTATGGGCTTTGCCAACCTCTGCGGTACCGGAGGCGGCCCCCTCTTTTCCATCTGCCGGGGCCGTGGTGACAGAAAAGAAGCCGAGCTGGTCATGGGCAACTCCTTCACGCTGCTTATTTTATTCGGTGCTGTGGTCACTGCCTTTTTTATGGCCTTCAAAAAGCCCATTCTCTACCTCTTCGGTGCCAGCGCCAACACCTTTCCTTATGCAGATGGATACATGACCATCTATCTGCTGGGCACTCTTTTTGTGATGATCAGTCTGGGAATGAACCCGTTTATCAATGCCCAGGGCTTTGGCTCTACGGGAATGATGACCGTGGTCATCGGAGCGGTACTGAATCTGCTGTTAGACCCTCTTTTTATTTTTGTATTCCACATGGGAGTGGAGGGCGCCGCCCTGGCCACTGTCATTGCTCAGGGAATTTCCGCCGCCTGGGTACTGTTATTCCTCACAGGACGGCGGGCCCTCATCCGCCTGCAGCCCTCTGCCCTCCGGCTGGAAGGGCAACGGGTACGAAAGATCATCTCCCTGGGACTGTCCGGCTTCTTTATGAACATGACCAACAGCCTGGTTCAGGTGGTATGCAACGCCACCCTTCAGGCCTGGGGCGGAGATCTATACGTAGGCATTATGACCATCATCAATTCCCTGCGTGAGGTTTTCCTCATGCCCGTCCACGGCCTGACCAACGGCTCCCAGCCGGTAATGGGCTTTAACTATGGGGCAGGCAAGCCCTCACGGGTACGGACATCCATCCACTTTACCGTCGGAGTCACGGTGGCCTATGCCGCCGCCTTTTGGACTGTGGCCATGCTCTTCCCCCAGGCTCTTATCTTCATTTTCAACAATGATCCAGAGGTCATTGCAAAGGGCGTTCCCGCCCTGCGCGTCTACTTTGGCCTGTTCATCTTCATGTCCCTCCAGGTGGCCGCCCAGGCGGTGTTTGTGGGGCTTAGTCATGCCAAGCAGGCAGTCTTTTTCTCCCTGCTCCGCAAAGCGATCATCAATGCCCCGCTTACGGTTATCCTGCCCATCTGGATGGGTACCATGGGCGTATTTGCTGCAGAGGCAGTCTCCCAGCTGGTGGGCGGCCTGGCCAGCAGCCTGACCATGTACTTTACTGTATACCGGCCTTTGCGCCGTGAAATTCTGATGGAACAGAGCCGTTGCTCTCTTTAACAGCAAAAAAGATCCCCCAGCCAATGGCTGAGGGATCTTTTCCTGTTATTTTGCCAGAGCTACCAACGCACTGGCGCCAATGCGGTCGGCTCCTGCATCCATCATAGCCTGAGCCTGCTCAAACGTACGAATGCCGCCGGCGGCCTTGATCCGCACATCGGGGCTGATGTGCTGCCGAAAGAGCTTCACATCTTCCACCGTGGCCCCCCCGGTGGAGAAACCAGTAGAGGTCTTAATAAAGTCAGCCCCGGACATGGAGACCACCCGGCATACAGCCACCTTCTCCTCCTGGGTCAGCTGGCAAGCCTCTACAATGACCTTTAAAATCCGCCCCTTGCAAGAAAGCTTAACCGCTTTTATTTCCTGGAGCACACCCTCCCAGTCACCGGCCTTGGCCAGCCCCAGGTTGATGACCATATCAATCTCATCCGCTCCGTTGCGGATGGCGTCCTCCGTCTCAAACACTTTGACCTCAGGGGTGGAATAACCATTCGGGAAGCCGATGACGGTACATACCTTCAAGCGGTTCCCCACGTACTCCGCCGCTTTTTTCACATAACGGGGGGGAATGCACACCGAGGCGGTGCCATACTCCAGTCCCTCGTCACAGATGGCCTTCACCTGCTCCCAAGTGGCAGTGGGGGTTAGGATGGTATGATCCACCCGGCTGAGAATTTCCTGCTTATTCATAGGCGCAACCCTTCCTCCCTTGCCGGAGACAGGCTCCGGCTGTGTTTCTATGCCCTTTATTCTACTCCAGTGTAGCCACTTTTGTCCAGCATCAATCTGGAACACCCCAAAAATTTATCAGGGCAGAGGGAAAAGGGAACAAAACCAGCACCAATGGCTACTGTCCCGGCGCCTCGGTCTCGGGTACCACAGAGATGGCTAAAAAAAGACCTGAAATCTTACGATTTCAGGTCTTTTTGGTGGAGATAAGCGGGATCGAACCGCTGACCTCTTGAATGCCATTCAAGCGCTCTCCCAGCTGAGCTATACCCCCAGATGTTTTACGCGGTGAGCTTGTCTCGCTCAGCGCAAGTAGTATCTTACCAGAAAGCGTTCCGTTTGTCAATCATAAAATGAAATTTTTTTCAATTTGCCCAAATGGCCAAAAAAAGGTATAATAAAATAAACCCATCTGGATTACTTCACCCCCTTCTCCCAGAAAAGGCGGGTGTCACGATTCTTGTAGCTGTAAGGAGTACACTATGAACCTGTGCGATATCAGCCAAATCAAAGCCCTGCTCGCCCGCCATGGCTTTCGCTTTTCCAAGTCTATGGGACAGAACTTTCTGATTGAGAACTGGGTCCCCCGAGATATTGCCGCCGCTTCCGGGGCGGGTCCGGGCTTTGGAGTTCTGGAGGTTGGCCCTGGCATCGGCCCGCTCACCCGCGAGCTGTCCCTTCTGGCGGATCAGGTGGTGTCTGTGGAGCTGGACCGTTCCCTGCTGCCTATTTTGAAGGAGACCCTTTCCGACCGGGACAACGTGGAAATCGTCCCAGGGGATATTTTAAAAACCGACATTCCTGCCCTGGTGGCAGAAAAGTTTTCCGGTCTCTGCCCCATCGCCTGCGCAAACCTGCCCTACAACATCACCACTCCCGTGCTCACCGCCTTTTTGGAGGCGGGGTGTTTTCAGTCCATCACGGTGATGATCCAGCGGGAGGTGGCCCGGCGGATCTGTGCCGCCCCCGGCACAGGGGACTATGGCGCTTTTTCCCTCTACTGCCAGGTTCACGCCCAGACGGAACTTCTTTTCGATGTTCCCCCGGAGTGCTTCATCCCCGCCCCCAAGGTGACCTCCTCTGTCCTGCGTCTTACCCCCAGGCCCCTGCCCGAGGAAATTGACGACCCGGCTGCCTTCTTCCGGGTGGTAAAGGCCGCCTTTGCCCAGCGGAGAAAAACCCTCCTCAATACCCTGAGCGCAGCATATGGCTCCCGTTTCTCCAAGGAGGAGCTTCTGGAAATCATCCAGAACTGTGGCCTTCCTGGAGACGTGCGGGGCGAACGGCTGGGTATCCCTCAGTTTGCTGCCCTTGCCCGTGCTCTGGAGGGGCAGATAGGCAAAGAGCAATAATTCCTATAACAAAATTACAGCGCCCCAGATAATTGACTTTATTCTTTTTACCGTGTATGATTAGTACGTTATGGTTAGGACTTCCTCCCGCCGCCCTGACCCCGGTTGGGGCAGCTGGAAGATCATTACAGAAAAGAGGTCGTGCAAAATGGCTACCATTGATCTGAGCAAGTACGGGATTACCGGCGTGACTGAAATTGTCTACAACCCCTCCTATGAGCTCCTGTTTGAGGAGGAGACAAAGCCCGGTCTGGAGGGCTATGACAAGGGCCAGGTCACCGATCTGGGCGCCGTCAACGTAATGACCGGCATCTACACCGGCCGCTCCCCCAAGGATAAGTTTATTGTTATGGACGAGAACTCCAAGGACACCGTGTGGTGGACCTCCGACGAGTTTAAGAACGACAATAAGCCCGCCTCCCAGAAGGCCTGGGAAGCTTGTAAGCAGCTGGCCATTCAGGAGCTGTCGGGCAAGAAGCTCTATGTGATGGACGTATTCTGCGGCACCAACAAGGACACCCGTATGGCCATCCGCTTCATCATGGAGGTAGCCTGGCAGGCCCACTTCGTCAAGAACATGTTCATTCAGCCCACCGCTGAGGAGCTTCAGAATTTCGAGCCCGACTTCATCTCCTACAATGCCTCCAAGGCCAAGGTGGAGAACTATAAGGAGCTGGGCCTCAACTCCGAGACTGCGGCCATCTTCAACATCACCTCCCGTGAGCAGGTCATCCTGAACACCTGGTACGGCGGTGAGATGAAGAAGGGTATGTTCTCTATGATGAACTACTACCTGCCTCTGAAGGGCATTGCCTCCATGCACTGCTCCGCCAATACCGATATGAACGGCGAGAACACCGCCCTGTTCTTCGGCCTGTCCGGCACCGGCAAGACCACCCTGTCCACTGACCCCAAGCGTCTGCTCATCGGCGATGACGAGCACGGCTGGGATGACAACGGCGTGTTCAACTTCGAGGGCGGCTGCTACGCCAAGGTCATCAACCTGGACAAGGATGCCGAACCCGACATCTACAACGCCATCAAGCGCAACGCTCTGCTGGAGAATGTCACCGTGGACGAGAACGGCCACTGCGACTTCAACGACAGCTCCGTCACTGAGAACACCCGTGTCTCCTACCCCATCGACCACATTGAGAAGATCGTCCGGCCCGTGTCTGCCGGTCCCGACGCCAAGAACGTGATCTTCCTGTCCGCCGACGCCTTCGGCGTGCTGCCCCCCGTGTCCATCCTGACCCCGGAGCAGACCCAGTACTACTTCCTGTCCGGCTTTACCTCCAAGCTGGCCGGCACCGAGCGCGGCATTACCGAGCCCACCCCCACCTTCTCTGCCTGCTTCGGCCAGGCCTTCCTGGAGCTGCACCCCACCAAGTACGGTGAGGAGCTGGTGAAGAAGATGCAGAAGTCCGGCGCCAAGGCTTACCTGGTGAACACCGGCTGGAACGGTACCGGCAAGCGTATCTCCATCAAGGACACCCGCGGCATCATTGACGCCATCCTGGACGGCTCCATCCTCAAGGCTGAGACCAAGACCATCCCCTACTTCAACCTGGAGGTCCCCACCGCCCTGCCCGGCGTGGACACCAACATTCTGGATCCCCGCAACACCTATGCCGATCCCTCTGAGTGGGACGCCAAGGCCAAGGATCTGGCTGCCCGCTTCGTAAAGAACTTTGCCAAGTACACCACCAACGACGCTGGCAAGGCTCTGGTTGCTGCTGGCCCCAAGGCTGAGTAATCCAAACAATCAAAACATCATTCAGGGCGCCGCTTCCGCGGCGCCCTGCTTGTGCTCTGGAGGTGAGGGCATGGCCCACGAAAAACAGATGTCAGACTCTCTGATGGTAGGGCTGCTGCTGGCCTTTGCCGGCGGCATGCTGGACGCATACAGCTTTGTCAACCGGGGTGCGGTGTTTGCCACAGCTGAGACAGGAAACATCGTTCAGCTGTGCGTCCACCTGTCCATGGGCCGGTGGTCCATGGCTTTCCATTATCTGCTGCCTATCCTGGCCTTTTTCTTTGGCATCCTCACCGCCGAGGCCATCCGCCGCCATGTGTCCGGCCGGCCCAATTGGCTCCACTGGCGGCAGTTTCTGGTGGCAGCAGAATGTGGGGTCCTGGTGCTGGTATCCTTTCTCCCCCAGGGAGAGCCCGACTGGGCAGCAAATGTGCTGATCTCCTTCACCAGCGCCGTTCAGTTGGAGACCTTCCGCAAATTCCGGGGCTGCGCTGGGGCCACCACTATGTGTACGGGCAACCTGAGAAGCGGCACAGAGCTGCTCTATAAGTTCCTGGCCCTCCCCGACCCCCAGTCCGGAGAAAAGGCTACCGTCTTTTACCGGCTCATCCTGGCCTTTGCCCTGGGGGCAATCCTCTGTGGGCGGCTGTCTCTGGCCTTTGGGGCGCAGACGGCCCTTTGTGCCTGTCTCCCTCTGCTGGCGGTCTTTTTCCTGCTGTTCCGCCCTGTAAAAGAGTAATATCCCAATCGTAAAAAGCCCCCGGCTCTCAAGCGAGAGCCGGGGGCTGATTGTTTCTGTTTAGCGCAGACCAGGCACCATGCCCCGACGGGTCATGGGCTGCACCAGCATCATGTGCATGGCAGAAATGCAAGCGGACTCAATGGGGATCATAATAAGGTTCTTGGCGATACGGCCGGGAAGCAGAACCAGGAATCCCTTGTTGTACATAATGGCCAAATTCAGGGTACCCAGGCCAATGTGGACAAAAATATTGATAATAGCCACAGCCAGGATGATCCGGAAGATACGCTTGCGCTGGCTCCAGTTGGCGCCGGGCTTCTCATGGAGCACCAGACCGTAGATGAGGCCGGAGCAGGCGGTGACGATGGTAAAGCCGGGCCAGAACGGGCCGACGGGGAACAGAACAGCTCCCAAAAAGTCAGCGACGGCAGCCACCAAGCAGCTATAACCAGGACCAAAGAGGATGCCGGCCATAGCCAGGGGCAAAAAGCCAAAGCTGATGCGCTGGAAGGGAGTCTGAATGGAAATAAAACGTACCAGGACGATCTGGATTGCAATGAGCATGGCGCAGGTCACCATGATCTGCACCTGCTTTTTGAGTTTGGCGTGCTTCATAATCATATTCTCCTTTTCGGCATTTCATACGGATTTTCTCTGTTCTCTTCTGTTGCCGCAAAGGAGAATTCCTCTGACGACAGCGGAAGCGGAGGGACCATCGCAACCGTTTATCGGTTTTCGTTCAGCGGCAACTTCCCATCCGGCTGACACTTCACGCGGCCCTCCTATTCTGTTACGTACAGGATCTTAACAAAGACCCAGCAAGTGACGCAGCTCCCCCACCATATAGAGGGAACCACAGGCGCAAATTACATCCTCGGGGGAACTCTGTGCCAAAATGGTGTGAAGACCCTCCTCCACGCTCTCACATGGAGTGGCCTGGGCCCCCTTCCTTTTCAGAAAGGCAGCCAAATCCCCGGCGCTCAGCGCACGGGGGCTATCGGGCGTGAGGGTAACAAAGCTATGGGCAAGGGGCAGAAGCTTGTCCATCATATCCCCATAGTCCTTGTCTCCCATAACGCCCACCAAAAAGCGGATCTTCTTTCCAGGATAGAGCTGGGGAAGGCTCTGGGCGATGGCCTCCATACACTGTGGGTTATGGCCGCCATCGATAATGAGATCCGGTTTTTGATGTGCCAGCTCCATCCGGCCGGGCCATGCGGCTTTGGCCAGTCCCTGGGAAAGGGCTTCTTGCGCAATCATCCAGCCTCCTCGGCGCAGGGCCTCCACCACTTCAATGGCAGTGGAAGCGTTTCGTACCTGGTAAGCCCCCACCATGGGGATACGGTACTCCACTCCCCGGTAAAGGAAGCGCTGGCCTTGGGCCCCCGCCTCCAGCACCTGGATGGATGCAAGGTCGGTGACGGTGAGCTCCACGCCCTTTTCCCGGCAGACCTCCTCCACCACTGCTTCCGCTTCCCGGCTCTGGTGGTAGAGGACACAGCGGCAGCCAGGCTTAATGATCCCGGCTTTTTCTTTGGCAATCAGAGGAATGGTATGTCCCAGCTGGTCCGTGTGCTCCAGCCCCAGATTGGTAATGACAGCCACCTCCGGGGCGGGAATGATGTTGGTGGAGTCCAGCCGGCCTCCCAGGCCTACTTCCAGCACCACAATGTCACAATTCTGCTCCTTAAAGTAGACCATAGCCACAGCGGTCATCAGCTCAAACTCCGTCGCTGGGTCAGTCATATTCTGGGCGGCCTTAAGCACCAGCTCGGTAATACGTCCCAGGTCCGTATCAGCAATGGGGACACCGTTGATCTGGAACCGCTCCCCGAAATACCATAAGTGAGGAGAGGTGTAAAGGCCTGTTTTGAACCCGGCCTTCTGTAGAACACTGGAAACCATGGCGGCAGTAGAACCTTTCCCGTTGGTACCGGTGATGTGGACAAATTTCAGCCCCATGTGGGGATCACCCAGCCGTCCCAACAGCTCCCTGGTCCGCTCCAGACCCGGTGTGCGGCCGA
The DNA here is from genome assembly GCF_052117285.1 of Lawsonibacter sp. LCP25S3_E2. Classification (NCBI taxonomy): domain Bacteria; kingdom Bacillati; phylum Bacillota; class Clostridia; order Eubacteriales; family Oscillospiraceae; genus Lawsonibacter; species Lawsonibacter sp. LCP25S3_E2. The sequence continues at coordinate 52,474 of NZ_JBQKJL010000013.1, read as the reverse complement.
TCCAGGCCTGTTCGTGTATCCTCTGTTCCGCTTCCTGGGCAGTCATTGGCTGCGCCTCCTATCTCTTAAATGCCCAAGCTCTGCCCCCGAAGGGCTGCCTGGACCGTGTGGGCAGCCAGGACGGTAGAGGTCACTGCCCCCACCCCTCCCGGCACCGGGGTAATGGCGGCCACAACAGACTCGGCCGCTTCAAAATCTACGTCTCCGTGGAGCTTACCGTCCGCCCCCAGGCTCAGGCCCACATCGATGACCACCTGTCCAGGGGAGAGGTGGTCCTGACCGATGAGCCCCGCCTTTCCGGCGGCGGAGATAATGATGTCCGCCCCCCGGCACAGCTCTGCCATGCGCTGGGGGTCAGTATAGATATTACATACGGACACGGTAGCTCCCCGGTTCATCAGCAGGATGGCAGTGGGCATTCCCACTGTCACCCCCGCCCCTACCATGACCACATTCCGGCCTTGGAGCGCAATCTGGTAGTGCTCCAGCAGCTCCATACAGGCGGTGGCCGTACAGGGTGGAAAACCAGGGGTCCCCTGAACCATGAGCCCGCCCATAGAGGCACTGGTCATGGCGTCAATGTCTTTCTCCGGCCGAAGGGTTCCCAGCACAGCCGGGGTGTTCAAGTGCCCTGGCAGCGGCCGAAAGAGGAGACAGCCGTGAAGGCGTGGATTCTGGTTGATCTCTTCCAGCACCGCGATGAGCTCTCTCTCCCCCACCGTATCCGGCAGAAGCAGACGCTCCACTCCGATGCCCAGGGACTGGGCCCGTTTGGCGAAGCCACGCTCGTAGCTTACATCCGCTGGGCGCTCCCCCACCCGGACAATGGCCACGGTTGGGGTCACCCCATGCTCTCGCAGCTGGGCCACCCCGGCGCTTACGCGCGCACATAGCTCAGCGGCTACCGGAGCGCCGGAGAGAAGCTCAGCCATAGTAGATCGCCGCGCACATAAGATCGGCGCCGTTCTGGGTGGTCATCTCCACCCACTCCGGGCTGGCCTCACGGCACAAGAGCATCTGGCCCTCCTGGGCGGTCACTCCGCCTACGGTCACATCACCCTTGGCGCAGTAAACGGCCAGAGTGAGGTTCTTATGGGCCTGAGGGGCAAAGACAGGGGCGGACCAGGTAAGAGAACTCTCCTTCTTCAGCTTCAGCCCCTGGGCGCAGCCTTCACAGGCTCCCTTGCGCATCATCAGGTTGTAGTCAGAGCACTGGCCCCAGGACTCGACCGGAACGCCGCCATCAAAGGCGCACACCTGGAGGGGCTCCAGAGGGAAGCGCTCCCCGTCCCCAATTTTCAGCTCCATCTCCCCTTTGACAATGGAGATGAGGCGGTTGTAGTCGGGCAAGGGGGTAAAGTCAGAGTGGGGAAGCTCCACCTTGGCGGAGCTCAAACGCCAGAGAAAATCCCGGTCGGCATACACCGCCCCCTCGGGGGCGATGGCCAGCTGAGTGGTGGTACCACCAGACCAGAGGGTCGTCACATATTGTTCCTGGGTCAGCAAAGTCCATTCCATTCGGGACACATCCTTTCTATTTCCGGTGGCCTGCGCAGCGCGAAAGGGCAAAAAATGTCCCTCCCACGCGGCGCTGCCACGCAAAGAGGGCTTATCTCCCATGGCAGCGGAGGGGGCTGCAGCAACGCGGAATCGCTCCTTCGTCCGTCGGCAACTTCCCATCCGGCGGCACTTGACGCGCTGAACCTACTCTGTCGGGCTTATTTTATTGTGTCTCTCCCGGGGAGCTTCTCCCCGGGAGAGCATGGTGTTTCTTAGAGGCTGGACTCCACAGCGGCGTAGATCTTGTCCGCCAGAGGCAGGGCCTTAGCCAGCATGGCCTCGCCCTTCTTGCGATAGTCCTCAGCCAGCTCCTTGTTCTTCAGGGAGCCGATGTTGATGAGCACGTTCAGCCAGGCGCCCTGGATGGCGGCACGCAGAGACAGGGCGGACACGCCCAGGTCGCTGGCGGCGCTGTCGTTGGTCTTGCCCAGCAGGTCGGCAGTGAGCTCCAGAGTCTCCAGAGACAGCTCCATCATCTCAAAGGGAGTGGCGGTGCAGCCCTCCAGGCCCTTCTGGATGGCGGCGGAACGGGCAGCCTTCTCCTCATCGGTGGCCTTGGGCATACCGAAAGCAGCAGAGACCACGTTGAAGGCCTCGGTGTCACGGTCCATCACGTCCACAAAGCGGGCCTTCAGGTCCAGGGCCTTCTTCTGGCCCTCGATGACGAACTCCTGATACTCAGCATACTTCTCCTTGCTCTTGCCCACGGTGGTCAGGCCGCAGACCATGGCGGTCAGGGCAGCACCCAGAGCACCCTCCAGAGCGGCAGTGGAGCCGCCGCCAGGAGCGGGAGCGTCAGAGGCCAGAACGTCACAAAACTGGGAAACCTGCATTTCAGCTAATTTCATCTCGTGCTTCTCCTTCTTACTTCATGTCCAGGAGGTGATACTCCATGATCTGGTTGTGGCAATCAAAGTCCTTAGCCTTCAGGTAGAACTCGGCGCAGTCGATCATAGCCTTGGCGGGAGTCAGACCCACGATCTCGCTGTCGATGATGTAAGTGCCGTAGCGCTCAGCCAGGGACTTGACCATCTCATACACCACATACAGGGGGGTGTCCTCATAGTTGACCATGTTCATGGAAACCTGGGCGATGCCGCGGTCCTCCATCATGAAGCCCATGGCCTTGCAGCTGCGGAAGCCGCCGGAGGAACCACGGATGACCTTGGCGATCTTCTTGGCGACCTCAACGTCGGAAGTAGCCAGGTTGATGTTGAAGGCGACCAGGGGCATACGGGCGCCGATGGCAGTGATGCCGGCGGTGGGGTGGATCTTCCGCTCGCCGTAGTCGGGAGCCCAATCCTCCTGGAGCAGCTTCTCGGGCATGCCCTCGAACTCGCCCTTGCGGCAGGTAGCCAGGTTGCGGCGCTCGGGACGGGTAGCGGAGTCCTCATACAGGAAGGAGGGGACCTTCAGCTCGTCCCAGATCCGCTGAGCCACGCGCTTGGACAGCTCCACGCACTCCTCAACGGTCACGTCCTTGGACTGGGGCACGAAGGGGATAACATCGGTGGCGCCCATGCGCTTGTGCTCGCCCTTGTGCTTGTTCATGTCGATGCGCTCGGTGGCGACCTTGGTCAGGCGGAAGGCCACCTCTTCGATGGCGCTCAGCTCACCGATCAGGGTGAACACGCAGCGGTTGTGGTTGCCGTCGGTCTGGGCATCAAACAGGGTGCAGCCGGGCACGCTGTTGGCGGCCTCTACCAGAGCGTTATAAGTAGCCTCGTCCTTTTCCTTGCTGCAGCTGAAATTGGGGATGCACTCAACTAACTTTGCCATTTCGTTTTCCTCCTACATATTTAAGTATACATATTCCTCAGCCGCGGGTTTGGGAGAGTCTGGCCCATGGCTTGAGTGTCAAAATGGATTATCCCTCGAAACCGGGAACGAAGAAGCGGATAAACATCAGCGTCTGGGGCTGATAGAGAATATCCACCAGGAAGGCGCCTACGATGGGAACCACCATGAACGCCTTGCGGGACATACCGTAGCGCTCGGTCACGGCGGTCATATTCACGATGGCGGAGGGGGTGGCGCCCAGGCCGTGGCCGCACAGGCCGGCACACATAACCGCGGCATCGTAGTTCTTGCCCAGCAGGCGGAAAACCACGAAGTAGGCGATCAGGGCCATGAAGATCACCTGGCACATCACGACCACGAACACGCCGCCGATCAGGCCAGCCAGCTCCCACAGCTTCAGAGTCATCAGGGCGATGGCCAGATACAGGTTGAGCATCACATCGCCGATGCCGTCCACCAGGGAGAAGCTGAAGTTATAGAAGTGGAACACCTCATTGAGGTTACGTACGATCACGGCCACAAACATGGAGCCTACGTAAGTGGGGAAGCTCATGTGGATCAGAGAGCCGATCCAGCCGGACACCTGGGTGCCAACGGCCATACAAACCAGGATCACAGTGACATTCTTGATCACGTCCAGGGCAGACAGAGCCTCACCGGTGGCGGCGTTGATCTTGTCCACATCGGAGGTGAAGTTATCGCTCTCATCGGGCTTCAGATCATACTTGACGATCAGGCGGCGGCCCAGAGGTCCGCCGATGAGCACCGCGGAGATGAGGCCGAAGGTAGCCGCGGCAGCGCCTACCAGAGAACCCTGGCTATAGCCCATCTCCACAAAGTCGCCGCCATAGCTCAGAGCAGCACCGTGACCGCCGATCATGGAGATGGCGGAGGACAGCAGGGCATAGGGGGCCTCCAGGCCTACCAGCTTACCCACAGCGATGCCCAGGGTGTTCTGGCAGATGGAGATGACGCCCGCGATGAGCCAGTAAATAATCAGCAGGATTCCGCCCTTGGCCAGCAGCTTATAGCTGGCACCCAGACCCACAGTGACGAAAAACGCCAGCATGAAGGGGTCCTGGTAGGAGGTATCAAAGTTAAAGGTGAACGCATTGGCCATATAGCCGGCGAATGTGACAAACATAAACAGGAAGCCACCCACCACAGGAGCAGGAATACAGTACTTGTTCAGCGCATTGACCTTGCTCTTGATGAAGTAACCGATCAGCAAAACGATAGCTGCCATTGCCGTCGTCATGATGGCACTGGTATTGATAGTCAGGACATTTTCCACGATTTCAAACGTCATAGTTTCTCTCTCCTTTATGATGAAATTGTTCTGTGATTCTGCTGAACGCTCTCCCCATTCAGCCTAGAATTACTTATTTATTATATTAAATTATCACCAATTTTTCAACCCTGCGGCAAAGGTGTTTTTTGCAATCCGATTAATAATTTTAATCAGAACAATGGTTTTTCCTCTCCCGGACGGGGTAGCTTTTCCTTGCCTCCGCCGGCCATTGCGATATAGCGCTTGACACAGCTGGCATAGTAGATATTTTCCGTCCAAACCAGCACGGGATAAGACCTGGCTGCCAACCCCTGAACCGGCTTTGTATATACCCCGGAATTGGGCATAGTCTTGACAATCGACCTGGGCAGATAGCTTACTCCAAATCCTGCCTGAACCATCTGCATAGCCATAGGCGTGTCATAACACTGGCAGACCACCTCCAGGGTAAATCCTGCCCGCTGGCACTCATTTTTCAGGTTGTTGCTGTAACCCCACAGGTCATCGCCCCGCAGAAGACACATGGGCACCCCGCGCAATGCTTCAATGGGAACGGTACTCTGCCCAGGAGCGGGATCGGTCTGCCCGTTCATCACCAGCTCCAGAGAATCCTCCCCTAAAATCTTCTCCCCCAGGCCCGTTGCCTCCTCCGATTGGCTGCGCAGGTAGAGCACATGGAGTTTTCCTCGGTTCAGATCGTCGATGAGGTCGTTGGGAGAGCCCATGCGGATGTAGAGTTCCACCTGGGGATACTCCTGGTGATAGACCTTCAAATGCTCCATCACCATGGGAAGGTCGGAATAAATGACCCCCAGCTTCACCTGGCCCCGCAGTCCCGCATCCACATCCCGAACGCTGTCCGCCATTAACCGCAGATTCTGGAACATTTGCTCGCTCTGTTGGTAGAGACACCGCCCTGCCTCAGTAAGCTCAATTCCCTTGTTATTGCGCAGAAACAGCTGCACCCCCAGCTCATCCTCCAGCAGGGCCAGCTGGCGGCTGATCGGGGGTTGGGCTACATGGAGTTCCCGTGACGCTCGGGAGATACTCTTGGCCTCAGCGACCGCGGCAAAGTATTCCAGTTGTCTGAAATTCATCGCTTTCACCATACCTTTTATATATAGCAATGGAAGTATTATTGTATATTTTATTATATCAACTTTCGTAAAAAACACAAGCTCTCCCTCAGTCTTGTCAGATTTTCATCACATTTTCACAAAAGAAGCGGACAATTCCAGTACAATTCCCGGAATTGTCCGCACACTTGCCACATTCGCTTCCACGCTTTCCTTCCCCACGCTTTGGGAGTCCAGTGAACTCATTCAGGTGAAACGCTGTAAAAGGTTCCGTGACCACTTATTTGTTCTCGCAGAAAGGACGTAAAACACGCTTTGTTCTCTGCCCTAAGGTCTTTCTTTTGTAAAATGGTCACCTTCTCGTGCCAAGTCAGCAGATACAGGTCCTTTGTCTCAGCTGCAAAATCAATCTCAGGATAGGAGACTGCCAGCTTTCCCGCAAGCTCCATCCCCTCCTCAGTAAAGCGCACCTGTGCCGGAAGAGGGGCCGCAAAGCCCTTCAGCAGTTTTTCAGCGGCTTGGTCAAACTGCTTGTCCTGCCTCTGTTTCCCACCAACGACCCACAGGGTAAAAAGCCCCGTCAAAATCCCCGCAATCCCAGCGATCAGGGGAAGCAACAACTCCTTTGGTTCCATCAGTCCTGGGACAACCAGAACGATCCCCATCACAACCAGTAAAACACCGTATATCCGATACCGTATCCGCTGTTTTGGGGAAAGAGTCTTGTTCCCTTTTCTGGCACTACAACAGTCGGTTATGCGCCACAGCTTCGGGTACTGTGCTCTTGCGCGCAATTCTGTCTGTTTCTCAAGAGCACTGCTGACCTGCTCCTTCAAAGACGGATCACAATAGGGAGAAAGTTGAAACAAAAACTCCATGATGGGCTCCTTTCCGTCACGTAGAAAAATCCATCTGATCATCCAGGAGAGTATAGCATAGAGAGCACTTGTACATCATGAAGAAATTCTGAATAACTCTTAATTCCAGCCGGGTCTCTTCCCTGTCCGGTATGTCTCTAAGGCTTGGTGTACCCATGGCAGTCCTATTCCCAGCATCAAGCACCACACCAGCCAAAGCCCCGCATACAGAGGGGTAAACCAGGGAAAGGTGGGGTCGGTACCACCGGAAATCCGCTCAAATAACGCCCCCAGCCTCCACACAGGGATACCATAGGCCAGGGCACTGACTCCCATCTGCTCGAAACAAGTCACCAACCAGATCAGTCCCAGGCAGATGCAAACCATTCGTCTCGGACGGGGATGAAACCGCAGGGCGCTGGACAAAGACCAGCCACTGGCCAGCGTCGGAAAAACTGCCAGCACTACTCCCACAAAGGCGATACGCTCTGGGTGGCCGTAGAGCGGAAATGCCCCCGAATCATTGTAAAAACCCACCGCTGCCAGCAATAACCATAACACAAACCAGCAAAGATCCATCCACACCACACCCAGCAGCCAGCATTCCACTGTATACCGGGGCTCCAGTGCTTTTCGCCGCAAGCCCTCCGCCCGATAAGCCTTCTGCAGCCGGACCGGGTCTCCCATCCGGGAGAGGACCTCCTGCTGGACCTGTTCCTCGCCAATCCCCGCTGCGTTTCGTTCTTGGACCAGGGATTCAAGGTGTTCCCGCAGCTCCATTTCACTCCGTCGCCGGTACTCTCCATCCGGCACCTTTTTCAGACAAGCCTTGATAAATTCGTCCTGCCATGTCATCCCCTTCCCACTCCTTTCAAGCTCTGTTCCATGGCCGGGTGCACAGTCCCCTCGCAGCTCTCCTGCTCCAGTCTTACACCAACGCCTCTTTTCAAGAGGTATTATATGCCTCTTATTCCGATGTGTCAAGAAGATAAAAAGACGTCGGAGCAAGCTTTATATCGCTTGCTCCGACGTGTCATGCTGTACCACTGTAGATTTTTGAACCCCCGGCTCAAAAATACCATGTGTATGTCGGAATTCTCCGGTCTTTTTCAACTTTTCTCAAACTTTTTTGATAGGCGCATTCAAACGCTGCCAATTGGCCGCATGAAAAACCGTTATACAAAAACGCTATTTTTTCTCTGGCATCTCGTTCGTATCCGCGGCTGCTCCTTCCAGAAGGTCAGTCACGACCTGATTGAGCTGCGCGGCGTTCTTCGGGGAGATGACCGGCGTATTGGACTGTGACTCAATATCTTTCCTTGTTCGTCCGGCGACCTGACCACCAGCTTTGGCTACTTCCAGATTTTCTTGAAAAGTTGTGGGCTTTCGATCCTTTGAAAACTGTGTGGTGGTGGCCTCTGCCAGCATATTCAGCACCAGCTCCAGCGTGGTCATGTTATCACGGAGGTTTTCCTTTTTCAACCCTTTCAGGTTTTTGTACTGGCGGGTGGACATCCCCGACCACGCGCGGGATATCTCATCGGTGAGGATGGCGTATTCCACGCCTTTCTGCACGCCGCGTGCATCCCATTCATCTGTCAGTTCCTTACGGACTTGGATGGCCTGCAGCCGCTGGTTGATCCACTCACGGGTGTACCCCTTTTTGAGATAGGTTTCCAATGCCCGCTCGATGGTCAGCTCCGGGTCGATGGTTTCCTCAATGCGCTCCCGACCAACCTGTGCTAACCAGGTGCGGAACGGTTCTGCTTTTGGAGAAGGAATGGATTGGACGATACGGAGGAGCTGCTCCGTATCAGCCACATCGGTATTGTAGCGTTTTCCATCCTTGGGCGACTTCATTTTCAGTTGCTGACAATTTGTCAGCAACTGATCTGCGCCTTCTTCTTTCAAACGCTGCTTCAGTTTCGCCCAATAGTTACTTGCGCCGCGTTGGTCTGGCTGGTCGGTTAGAACAGCCACCACATCAACGATGGAAAAGTACCATTCTTCCTTTTCTTCATCCCACGCCGTGCGGATGCGTTTGTCCTCGAATAGCTGGATCTTATCATTCTGCGCCATTCTGTTCACCTCGCTCCTGCAATAATTCTTTCAGCAGTCCCTGGCACCCTTCCAGCACATCCTGCCAAGTTGCCTCGAAGTCCTCGGTATACCACGGGTCGGCAACATCGCCAGGGCGGTCGGTGTAGTCCATCAGGAGGCGCAGCTTGCTGGCGAAGTCGCCGCCGCAGATACGGTGCATATTCCGCAGATTGGCACTGTCCATGCCGATCAGCAGGTCGTACTTGTCGTAGTCCTGATTGGTGAGCTGCCGCGCCGCGTGGCCGTCGCAGGAGATCCCATGCTCCGCCAGCTTGCGCCGCGCCGGGGGATAGATCGGGTTGCCGAGCTCCTCCCGGCTGGTAGCTGCCGACTCGATATGGAATTGTGACGCCAGCCCCGCCTTCTGCACCAAGTCCTTCATCACGAACTCGGCCATGGGGCTGCGGCAGATATTCCCATGACACACAAAGAGTATCTTTTTCATTGCATTCGCTCTCCCGTGTTACATCTTTTTCACCAGTATAGCAGGAAACCGCCTGTTCGTCGAGAGAAGAATGCAGCCACGCCTGAGATTCTATGGCGGCCAGCAGTTTTGCTTTCTTCCAGCCGAAGTGCAGCACGGCCCGGATGTACCACGCCCGTTCCTCATTGCTACCGCACCCCTCTAAAATCGCCACATTCCGCGTCCAGCCGAGGCACATCGCCTGCCGCATGATTTCAGGGGATTCCTCGTAGGCTGCGTAAAACGCGCGCATACGGCGCACATTGCGGGGAGAAAAGCCCTCGGCTGTGGGATAGGCCGCTTGCAGGTATTCCGACGCCGCGACAGCCGCGCCTTTTTCGCTCCTGCGGCTGACCAGCCGACCGATCTCGCAGTACAATTCCATCTGCGGGAGCTGCGCTGCCATGAGCGCGTCCAGTGCGGCAAACATGGCGGTGTAGTCTGTTGGCTTGCGGATATTCATGGGCTTTCTCCTTTCCGGCGCGGTGCGCCTGATCAACGCTCAAAGCAGAGAAAAGCACGGCGGTGTCACCGTGTTTTCCTCTGCTTTGACCTGCTTTAGATGACCCGCACGATTTGCTCCCAGAGTAGGATGTGCTTTTCATCAATGGCTTTGTTGTCATGATAATGGCCGAACAGCCAGTAGTGGTATTTTGCTCTTTCCCGTACCTCTTGCAGGAAGTCCGTGAGCCGGTCCGCCTCGTTGTGACGGGTCCCCATGAGGGCGATGCTGGTGGGAGCGCAGTGGGTGATGATGTAGTCCACCTGCCAGCCGACCGCGTCGAGGTTTCGCCGCGCCTCGGCGTATTCCTCATCGGATGGCAGCTCCTGCGCCCACCATGAGATATGGTTGATGCGGTATCTCGCTCTGGGCTTGCGCTGGAGCGTCATGAGCCTTCGCTCAAAATCCGGGGCATCCGGCTCCAGAATCCCATCCTCGATGTCGTGGCTTTTTGCGCCGCCCATGGTGAAGAAGCGGTAACCCTCCAGCTCGAAGATCTGGCCGCGCATCAGGTGCAGCACATGAGGACGAATGCGGTGCACCTTGCCGCCGCGCCACTCCGCTACGGGGTATCTCGCCAGCGCGTCATAGTTTTCATGGTTGCCGCAGACGTATACCAGCGTGAAGGGCAGGCGTTCCAGCCAGTCCAGCGTTTCATCGTCGCGGCTGTCGCCAAACCACACGCCGCCGAAGTCGCCGGTGATGATGACCGTGTCATCCTTCGTCATGTTCGCTTGTTCCGGGAAGCATTTTTGCTCAAACCTTGCAAAATTTCCGTGACAATCGCCGGTCACAAATACCATTTTTCCATCTCCTTTTTTAGTTTGATATGCTCTGGCGGATCTCGATGCCGCTCTTGAGCGTCACGCTGATCTCGTTCTTGGAGAGCACCTTCACCTGTGCCACCAGCTGCCGGATGGCACTCTCGTCCCATTCCGCGATGTGGGGCACGGCGTTTTCCAGCATCCCCGCGGCATCCTTGATGCGCCGATCCGCTTCAGCGTGTTCTTTGCTCTCGGCAAGGATGGTTGCCCGCAGCTCCTTTAGCGCGGTCTGCTCGTCCAGTATCTCCTTGAACTGATCCCCATAGGCGATGGGATCATCCGCCGCCTTTTCCAGCAGCTTTTGGAATTGTGCCTCCAACTCTGCCAGTCTGCGGTCGATGTCGCCAAGGCTCATGCCGCTGCCGGGGAACGGGATGACCTCCGCCTCCAACGCCTCCGTGATTTGGCGGATGCGGCCATCCAAGTCCGGCAGGACGGTGTTGAGTGCGGCTATGATCGCCTGCTGGAGCGGTGCCTCATCCAGCGTGGGCGAACTGTGACAGTATTTCTTGCCGTAGTCCAGACGGCTCACGCAGCGCCACACGACCCGCTTTCCATCGGGGCGCGTCCATGTGCAGCGGCGGTACAGCGTTCCGCACTCGCCGCACACCAGACGGTCCGAGAGGGCGTAGCGGCTGGTGTAAGCGGCAAGACCGGTGGAGGCTCTCTTGGAGGGACTTTTTGCCGCCTTGCGCCGCGCCATCTCCGCCTGCACCGCATCGTACTTCTCGCGGCTGACGATGCCCTCGTGGTGGTTCTCTATGAGGTACATGGGGAGCTGCCCCGTGTTTTTGATGACCTTGCGGTTGATGACATCCTGCTGAAAGGTCTTCTGCATCAGCACATCGCCGCAGTATTTCTCATTCCGCAGGATGCTCTTGATATGAGGCAGCGTCCATTGCGGTGACTTCTCGGAATATATCACGCCCTGCTCATGCAGCTCGTCCCGCAGCATCCGTGTACTGGCCCCGGCGAGGTATCGCTCGTAGATCCAGCGGACGACCTCCGCCTCCTCCGGGATGATCTCCGGCTTATCGTCCGCGCCCCTGCGGTAGCCATAGAGGTATTTGTACTGGATGGTCGCCTTTCCGCTCTCCATAGCGCGGCGTTTCCCCCATGCGACATTGGCGGAGATGGATTCGCTCTCAGACTGCGCGAAGGCGCCGGAGAGCGTGATGCGCAGCTCGCTGTCCTCCTCCAGCGAATTGATGTTCTCCTTTTCAAAGATGACGGCGATGCCCAGCTCCTTGAGTGCCCGTGTGTAGTAGAGGCAGTCCACCGTGTTGCGAGCGAAGCGGGAGACTGATTTGGTGAGGACGACGTCTATCTTCCTCTGGCGGCAGTGGCGGATCATACGCATGAAGTCCTCACGCTTTTTCACCGAGGTGCCGGTGATGCCCTTGTCGGCGAAGATGCCCGCCATGGTCCACGCGGGGTTGGACATGATCTTGTCGGTGTAGTATTCCTTTTGCGCCTCGTAGCTGTTTGCCTGATCCTCCTCCTTGGTGGAGACCCGGCAGTAGGCGGCTACCCGGAGCTGCCGCTGAGCATCCGTTTTCCATTCTGACTCCGGCTTTGCCGGGATCTTAATGACTCTTGGGGCGGTTTCGTTCACGGCTCATCTCTCCTCTCTATGACCTGTCCGTTCTTCAGCGTCACGGTCACGCATTTGTTCGTCACTCGCACCTTTGACACCGCGCTTTGCAGCAGCTCCGCATCCGGCTCCGTCATGGGCATTCGACCGGTGAGCAGCCGCCGCAGCCGCACGGTTTCGTATTCCGTGTTCCCAATGGTGTCGTACTGCTCTGCCGCCAGTTGAAGGAGCAACGCTCTGGCGTTGTCCTCGTCGATGGGCTGCCGCTCCAGCGCGGAGTTCAGCTCCTCCCGTGTTTTTCCGCAGGCCGTGGCTACTTGGGATGCCGCTGGCCGGACGCGGTCCGGGCAGCGTATGAGCTCGTTGAGCAGGTCGGTGACGAGCTTCTCAACCCGCGCGGGAGGTGGTGCGCCGCAGAGCCGACGCAGAGCCTTTTGTGCTGGCGTTTTCTGCGGCGGACAGGCTCTTGCCATCCTCTTTTTCGCTACCGCGCGGAGCTGCTCCGGCTCGATGAGCGCCGGATAGCCTTTCTCTCCGATGTACCGGTCATCCTCTAAAATGCGGGAGACCATGTTCTTGTTCCATGTCCGCCCCGCATAGTAGGGGATCTCCTGTCGGCAGAGTGCCTTGGTCAGCTCCCCCAGCGTGGCTCCCGTGCTGTAGCCTTGGAAGATAAATCGTACCAGATCCGCTTCCTCCGGCAGGATCGTGATCTCGCCCAGCGTCATACGGTAGCCGAAGGGCTGCTTTCGGTTTCCCATTATCGCACCGTCCTCTCAATGGATTCCCGCAGCTCCAGCCCGTTATGCAGGCGGAAGCGGAGAGCATCGTTGCTCTCCACGATGATTTCCGCAACCAGCGCGCCGCACAGCTCTGTGTTGGGGTGGTCGAGGAAGTCCGGCCCATCCTCCAGCAGGGCTATCAGCTCCCGCGTCCGCTGGGCGGTGGCATCCCCCTCGGCATCCATCAGCTTCTCTTTGTCCAGCTTGGCCTGTCGGAGCTTACGGATCAGCTCGTTGCTTTTGGATATAAAAATGTCAGGATCAACGAGACCGTTTTGCTTGAGAAAGGCCAGCGTTTGATTCTGACTGGAGAGTTCGGATATTTTTTTGTTGAGAGAAACGATGTCCTCGCTCCAGAGCAGTCTGCGATCACGGATCGTCCGGAGGGTTTCAAGCATCTGCTCCAGAATGGGGAGGCTCTGATGCTTGAGCTTATAGTAGAGGCGGCAGAAGGCTTCCTCCGTCTGCGCTTCCGGCACGGGCTTGATGGCGCAGTCGCCTTTTTCATCGTGCCGACAGCAGCACCAGTACCATCTGCCATTGACCCGCTTTGTCCGGATGCGGGAACCGCAGGAGCAGCGCATCTGGACGCAGAGCCTTCCATGGGTGACAGCCTGCCCGACGCTGCGTCTTTTCCGCAGTTCTTTTGCGCGGTCGAATAGCTCCTGTGGAATAATGGCTTCGTTGCTATCCTCCACATAGTACATTTCGCGCTCCCCGTGGTTGATCTTCTGCTGCTTGGGGAGGGTGGCGGTCGTGTATCGCTTTTGCAGCAGGGCATTGCCTGCATAACGCTCATTTTGCAGGATGTAATCCACAGACTTATATTTCCATATCCGTCCCGATGTATCCTCGGCGTTCAGGATTTCCGCGATCTCCCGCGGATTCCTGCCGGAGAGGTATTCGAGGAAGATGCGCCGCACGATCTCGGCCTCCTCCTCGTGGACAGCAAGGCTTTTCCCGTCCAGCCGGAAGCCCCAGGGGGCGCGGCAGGTGTTGAACTCGCCGCTTTCCATCCTGCGCTGATAGCTCCAGCGCATATTGCCGGAGATGGATTCGCTCTCCTTTTGGGCGAAGGCGGCATAGATGGCGGTGATGAGCTCGCTGCTCACATTGGCGGTGTCGATGCCCTCGCGCTCGAAGCGGACATTGACGCCCAGCTCCTTCAGCTCCCGCACCGCCTCCAGACAGTCCTTTGTGTTCCGGGCGAAGCGGGAGATGGATTTGACGAGGATCTGGTCGATGAGCCCTCTGCGGCAGTCCGCCATCATGCGCTGGAAGTCCTCCCGCTTTGCGGCGGAGGTGCCGGTGATGCCCTCGTCGGCGTAGATATCCACCATGCGCCATTCAGCCTTGCCGGAGATCAGCTCGGCGTAGTAGCGGTTTTGCGCCGCGAAGGAGTTGAGCTGGTCATCGGAGTCAGAGCTGACACGGGTATAGGCCGCTACCCGCAGCCGCGCGTTTTCCGGCTTCTCCGCCGCCTCGATCTTGATGACGCGGGGCTGCGCTGCCAGTGCCGTTGTGCCGTCTGTCAGATGCTTTTCCGCCATGCCTGTTCACCTCCTGTTTTCGCAACACAAACACTACCACAGCCTTGTTCAGAAAGCTACTGAAAGTTGAAGAAAAATCAGAGAGAAATCATAATGTCCGCGCCGCTGTCTGCGGCGATCCGTGCCGCCACCCTCCGCAGCTCCTTTTCGCTGAAGCTGCCGCTTTCCAAAAGCTGGCGCAGCAGAAGGATGATGCCGTAATAATTGATGTTCTGATCCATGTCAGCACCTCTTTTTCTGGATTTTGCCCTGCGGCACAAATATGAGGATCGTCCGGTGGATAAGGAGAGAAATCGATCACAGGCCGTCCAAATAAAAGAAAGAAGCGGACGATCCCCATACTTCTGCCGCAAGGTGGAAAGGGCCGCTCCGTATCGGGGCGGAACTGCTCCTTGCGGAGCGGCCCTCTTGCTCTTGCGTTGCTGCCTGTATTCGACACTACTTCCCCAGGCAAGGGCGGCGGCTGGAACCGCGCTGGCGCGCGTCACGGGGGTTTCACCCCTCCGAGGCTCTCTCGGAGCTGCGTACAGGAGTATCATTGTAAGCTGACGGGGTCATGGCGAAGCAGCCTGCCAAAGCTGCATTTGACCTGGGTGGGTATCGCTCTGCACCTTCCATTGGCCGTCCTAATATGCGGAGAATGATCCGCACAGGTGGTCCTCGCGCACCCGGTCTGACGCTCACGCCGTCAGCAAAGGTATTCCAGTCACCGGATATGACCGCCTGGGGCGGTGTTTTTCAAGGTTCAGATGAAAAGCTGTCTTTAGCTTTGGTCTAATTGTAGCTCTAAATATTGCCGCGCAACAGAGACAAGATGGCAGGTTTCTTACACTCTTAGTCAGGTTTTACAGTTCTGCCTCCAATTCAGAGAGAAACGCGATCACGATCTGGACAGCCCGCTTTTTGTCGCTGTGCTCTCCGCCCAGCAAAAGATAGTCCAGAGAAACGCCAAAGTAAACAGCCAATTCAACCGCAAGCTCCACCGATCCCGTCCGCTGACCGTTTTCGATCTTCACGATATAGGTTCCTGTCACGTTCATTTTCTCCGCAAGCTGCTCCTGCGTGAGTCCCTTGCCGATGCGGAGCTGCTTGATCCTCGCGCCGTAAGCCCCTTGTTCAAAGCCCATATTCTTCCTCCGTTTCTGAAAAATTTGTAAGTTCCAAATTTCAGAAGTCGGAGGCGGGCCGCGGCAGCGGAGAACGACATGGCTATGAAAAAGAGCATCGCCGCGGTATGACATACCAACGGCGATGCTCTCGTTTTCTATGCGATTGTACTTGCACATGGCAAGGCGGCGGGGCAGCCACAGGACAACGCGCCCCGCTATCTTGCCGTGGTTTAGAAGTCGGCTGCCCTTTCGGGCAACGCAGATGCCCTCACTTTACAGCTTTGCCTAATATGGATTTATCTCGTCGGACGGTCCTTACGGCCCATTTGACCGCGCGCGGAGGCGGAGAGGGAGACAGGCGAATTCATCCAATATCCAATCATAAGTGCCCTCCGATTCGTCCTTGTGAAAGCTGCTTTGATGGGAAGGTGGTTTGTTTACTCTGCGTTCTTGGATAAACCGCGCCATCATAGCCGCCACCTGCGAGCGCTGGGAGTTTGCCGCAGGCACAACGCGCCCATCCGCATAGCCGTTGAGGATGCCGTTTTGCGTCGCCCAAATGAGGGCATTCTGTGCGTAATCGCTCACGCTGCCCGCATCGGAGAACGGCAGGGAGCCGCTCACAGCGGGAGACCCGGCATAGCGATAAAGCATGGCGGCAAGCTGCTCACGGGTGACATTGCCGTTGGGGTTCGAGCCGTCGAAGTTCACCTGATCCCTCGACCAGAGCTCACGGGTGTCGATGAAGTCCTTGGAATTGTCCACGATCTTCACCGTTGCACTGCCGTCCACGGTGAGCCGGATGCCGTCCTCCGTGGGAACGGAGTCCTTCAAGATCTCCTCCGTGCCGTCAGGATGGACGAGGACGGCCACGGTGCCGGGCTTCACATTGGTGACAGGGATCTCCACCTTGGTCTCACCTGCACTCTTGGGTGCTCCGATGTTCACCACGGGCGCGGTATTGGAATTCCGGGTGGCTTCGACCTCAACAGGGGCCTTGACGGGCTCGCCGTTCTTCTTGGTGTCCTCGATAGCCTTGCCGCTCAGTTGGGTCTCCACCGTGGTCTGGCCGTGCTTGTCGGTCTTCACCGTGCCGGTGGAGCCGTCAGCGGCCTTGTTCTCGGTGACGGAGCTGCCGTTGGGATTGGTTGTGGTCTTGGAAGTGCTGCCGTCCTTGGCGGTAGTGGTCTCCACCTTGATGCCGTCCTTCTTGGTCTCGGTCTGGACCTTGGTGCCGTCGGGCTTGGTGGTGGTCTCCACCTTTCCGGTGCTGCCGGAATTGTCACGGTCAGAGGACGAACCGCCGCCGAAGCTGCTGAAGCCGCCAGAGGAAGATCCTCCGCCACCGGAGGAAGAACCGCTGGAGGACTGGGCCTGAATGGTCGGCGTGTGAATGGCGTACAGAGTTTCCTGGGGTGAAAAGGGAACAGCGCGGAGGCCGGTGTTGTTGACCGTCCGCCGCGCTGTCCTTTGTGGAATTATGCCAGCGAATGGATGATCTGGCAGTTGCTTGATTTACTCAGCCATGGCCCTCCAGAGGAAGGTCGCGATCTGAGCCCGGGAGCACTCATTGGCAGGTCCAAAGAGCCCGCTGCCAATGCCGCCGGTGATATCGTTTTGCGCGGCCCAGGCCACGGCGTCGGCATAGTAGCTCTCAGCGGTAACATCGCCGAACGCGATGTCATCAGAAGCCGTGGGAGACCCGGCTGCGCGATAGAGGAAGGTCACGCTCTGACTACGGGTGCAGGTGGCGTCGGGGCTGAACATGCCATTGCCGGTTCCCCCCGTGATGCCGTTCTCCAATGCCCAGGCCACCGCCTTGGCGTAGTAGGCGTCGGCGGGAACATCGGAAAGGTTGCTCAAGCCCTTGGGCTCAGGGGACCCGGCGGCCCGCCACAGGAAGGTGACGATCTGGCTGCGGGTGCAGGAAGCGTCCGGAGAGAAGGTGGTGTCGGAGGTGCCGCCGGTGATGCCCCGGGCGGAGGCGAAGGCAACTGCGTCGCCGGCCCAGTGGCTTGCGGGTACATCGGAGAATTTCTTGGCGTTGTCCATGACCTTCACAGTGGCGGAGCCATCCAGGGTCAGCGCCACGCCGGTTTTGGTGGGAATGGAGGTCTTGACGATCTCCTCGGTGCCATCGGCCTTCACGATGACAGCCACAGTGCCGGGAGTGACCTTCTCCACGGGGATCTCCACCTTGACGGAGCCGGTGCTCTTGGGCACGGAAACCTCCACGGCGGGAGCGTCCCCGGTGGTCTTGACAGCGGGAACCTCCACGGGCAGGGTCACGGCCCCGCCGGTCTTGGCGGCTTCCTTCGCGGCAGCAGTGGAAACGGTGGACTTCACTTCGGTTACGCTGCCGTTCTTGTCGGTGACCACGGTGCCGGTGGTGCCGTCAGCGGTCTTGTTGGTCTCGGTGACGGTGCCGTCCTTCTTGGTCTCCACAACGGTGGTACTGCCGTCGGTGTTCTTGGTGGTCTCGGTCACGGTGCCCGTCTTCTTGTCGGTCACGGTCGTGGTGGTGGAGCCGTCCGGGTTCTTCTCCGTTTTGGTGGTGGTGTTGGAGCTGCCGGAGGAGCCTCCACCGGAGTAGGACACCACATAAGGCGTGATGCTGCCGGTCAGATGGTTGTAGTTGTCCGGGTCGGTGGGGGTATAAGTCCAGTTGTAGGCGGTGTTGGCTGTCACAGCGGTGTCGGCGGCAACGTCCCACGCGATGGAGCCGCCGGTCGGCGTGATGGTGCCGATAGCCAGCGCCGCGTCCGCCAGAGTCTTGCCGCCGGTGGTGATGGCGGTGTAAGCGGGCGTTCCGGTGGGGGTGGCCTTGTTGATGGTCACCTTGATGAAATCCTCAACCGTTTCATAAGTGTCCGTGTCCGCGGGGGTGAACACCACGGTCACGCTGTCGCTGCTGTCCGCAACCTTCACGGGAGCCGCGTTCTTGAAGCTCCAACTGCCTTCCACGCTGGCGGTGCCGGTAATGGCGCTGTCCGGAACAGCGGAGCCGGTATAGGCCACGGTGATGTCGTTGGCGCTGACCGTGGGAACATCCTTTTCCGTCAGTTCGATATTGACCTCGACGGTGGCGTTCTCATAGTTGTCGGAGGAGATGACCACCCGCAGGGTCGCGCGGCTGGGCATGCTGCTGGACAGGGTGTAGGTCACTTTTCCGGTGTTATCCACATCCCAGTCGGTTATAGAAACGACATCACCACAGGACATGGTTCCTTTGGTATAGGTCAGGGTGCCGGCGTCATCAGGCATCCCCGCTCGGCCGATGTCTTTGCTCTGCTGGGTGGTCACGGTGTACTTCTGGCTGACAGAAATGTTGTCCAGCGTCGGCGCGGCGGCCTTGCCGATGGTAAAGCTCTGCTGCGCTTCGCTGAAGGTGTAGTTGCCGGTCGTCTTTTCCGTGACCGTGACCTTGCCGCTGCCGGCGTTGATGTTGTCGGCGAAAACGGCGGTGTAATCATCTGCGGTCAGAGCGGTGTCGCCGTCCTTCACCGTGAAGGCGGGCGTGATGGCGCTGCCGGTGAAGGTGTAGGTTCCGCTCACTTCAATGGTGGGCGTGATGGACTTTTTGGCGATGGTGAAGTCCTTGGTCACGCTGCCGGTGTAGTTGGAACCGTCCTTGGCCGTGACCGTCAGGGTGTAGCTGCCGGCGTTGGTCTGCACATTGTTGGACACGTTGCAGGAGCTGGTGATATCCACTTCACCAAGCTTCACGGTAACCGTCTGGGTCTGGCTGGAGCCGTTGTAGGTCAGCGATTCACCCAGCGTGACCGAAGCGTCCGCAATGGACCTGGGCGCGATGGTGACGCTGACCGAAGCCGGCTCGCTGTCGGTGTGGTTGCTGTCGCCCACGACCTTGTAATAAACGGTGTAGCTGCCGGTGGTGGTGCCGGTGGGAACACTGTCGCTCCAGTTTGTATTATTCAGACTGTACTGCATGGTGCCGTCCGCTGTAGTACCGGCGGTGACCAGCGCCTGCGCACTGCCGTTATAGACCAGAGTGTTTGCGGTGGGGGCGGTCAGCGTGGGAACCTGCTTTTCCCACCGGGCAGTCAGGCTGGTCACGTCGGCGGGGACAGTGCCGCCCGGCTCGTAGAAGTTGCCGCTGCTGTCCTGCCACTTGAAGTAGGCGCCGTCGTTCCCGGTGGGGCGGGTCAGGCCGTCGCTGCTGGGAGCGGTGTATGTCCCGCTGGATTTCACCGCCAAATTGACAGTAACAGCAGTAGCATCACGTCCCACATGGCCGCCGTTCAGGTCAAGGGTAACGGCTTTCAGCCCGTCAGAGCCCAGTGTCTCAGCGTTCCGGACTTCAAGGACGGGGCGGAAACCGAGGATCGCGTTCCAGTACGCAGCTCTGCGGTAATTCCAGGAGCGGGCCGAATAGTACCCGCGAACCGCGCGGTACGACGCGTCGCCAGAATAAGTATCCTGTCCCCACGAAAACATTTCATTCCAGTTTTGGATATATTCGTCGTCCTTGTTCAGCATCGTGTCCCATTCATTGCTTTGGGGCACGATGCGTTCGGAATCGTCCGAACCTGTAGAACCACTTCCCACAGACGGCGCACACAGGGTATAGTCCACGCCGCCGCTGGTATAGCTCTTTCCAAAAATCAGATTCTTCTCATTCAGGGTATTCCAGCTTACATCATTCGTTACGACATAGTCCGCCACAAACAGGCTGTGGGGATATTTGTTCTGCTCTGCATATCCCTCAGTCGTTGCCATCTCCGATGTGAGCTTGTAGGCTTCTATCGTTCCGGCATAAGTAAAGGGAACATAGTGGAGCGTCGTATCCGGCAAGGAAGTCGCGCCAAGGATGTTTCCGGTGTTCACCGTGCCGGGAATGCCCGCCCCGGACAGGTCGAACCAGTAGGTTCCGCCGGTGGTGAGACCGGAAAACTGTTCGGGCGGCGCCCACAGGGCGGTCAGGCGGGTCACGTTGGCGGGGACCGGCTCGCCCGGCTCGTAGAAGTTGCCGTTGCTGTCCTGCCACTTGAAGTAGGCGCCGGTATTCCCGGTGGGGCGGGTTACGTCCTTGCCGCCGGGGAGGGCAAGATTGAAGTCGGACTTCACCGCCAAATTGACCGTCCCGGTGATGGAGCCGATGGAGCCGCCGTTCAGGTCCAGCGTGACGGTCGTCAGGCTGTCAGGGCCCAGTGTGTCAGGGTTCAGAATTTCAAGGACGGGGCGGAAACCGACGACCGCGAACTGGATCGTAGCATCGCCGGAATCCCAGCCGCGGGCCGGGTCGTACCCACGGTGCGCGCGAAACGAAGAATCATACTGGTCAACCAGGTCAGCAGTATCCTGCCCCCAGGAATACATACCGTTCCAGTTTTTGATATCAACGCTGTTTTTGTCCAAAATCGCGTCCCACTCGTTGCTTCTCGGGGCGCCGCCCGAATCGCCGTCGCCGCTGCTCCCCGCCGAGGGCGCGCGGAGGGTGTAGTCCACGCCGCCGCTGGTATAGCTCTTTCCAAAAATCAGTTTCTCCCCATTCAGGGTATCCCAGCTGACCTTATGGGTCACGGCGTAGTCCGCGATAAACAGGCTGTGGTCATAGGTGTAGCCGTATTGCCCATTGGGGTCATTCGTGCTTGCCGCCTGCTCCGAAGCGTTCTTTACACCGCTGGAAGCCGCCTTCAGCACATAGGCGTCCACGGCGCCCGCGTAGGTGAAGGGAACCCAGTGAAGGGAATCGTCCGGCAAATTTCCGTTCTTTTCGCCCGGAATGCCCGCCCCGGACAGGTCGAACCAATAGGTCCCGCCGGGGGTGAGACCGGAAAACTGTTCCTCCGGGGCTGCCGCCAGCGCCGCTGTGGGCAGCAGGCTCAGGCACAGAGCCAGCGCCATGAGCATACTCAATACTCGTTTTTTCATATTCTTCCTCCTTGAAAAATCGTCTTGCTTTTATATGGAAATCCGGCATCTGCCGGATGCTATTTTTACAGGTCGTCCTGCACTAAATGCAGCTTTTTCGCGGCGGTTTTGGCCTCCGCCCGGCGCTTCACGTCCAGCTTGTCGAGGATGTGGCTGACGTGGGTCTTCACGGTCGGCAGCTTCACGTCCATGATCCGGGCGATCTCCGCGTTGCTTTTGTCCGCGCAGAGCAGATGGAGAATTTGCAGTTCCGTGGGTGTCAGCTCCTCGCCGGGGGCAAGGCGGGGTTCGAGGAAATGGGGGTAAAACGCCGCCTGCGTCCGCACCGCCGCCATCAGCCGCTTGCGCCATGCTTTGTCACCGTCCCAGTCCAGCGCCTCCAGCAGCGGCAGCACCGCCGTGCCGTATACGCTGACGGTGCGGATGAAGCGGTACTCCGCCGCCGCGTCCAGCGCCGCCATCAATCGTCCGCGCCACCCCTCGTCCCGCTTGCGGTGCAGGGCAATGGCCGTCAAAATGTTCAGGTGAATCCCGTCGATGATGCGGGCGCAGTTTGGGATGTACGGCTCCAGCGGGGCAAGCGTCAGCAGCGCCGCGTCCGGCCTGCCGTCCGCCAGCTCCGCCATGGCCTGGGTGAGATATTGGTAGCGCCGCATGACGTTCAAATGCGTCGGCTCTCGGGGCGCTTTTTCCCGATACCACGCGTCCGCCGCATCGATATCTCCCGTGTGCAGCGAAAGGCGGCAGAGCATGGCATCCATGTTGGGGAAAAACCGGGTCAGGCCCCGCTCGGCAAAGCGTTCGCGGAGCACCTCGATGGTGCGCCGCGCGTCGGTGGGCTGTCCGTTTGCCAGCTGGCTGCGGGCCAGCAGACCGCTGACGGCGAACTCCGTGTCCGGCGCGCCGCGGTTGCGCACCTCGTTGAGCTGCGGGAGAAGGGACAGCATCCGACCGGCGACGTCCTCGCCCTTTTCAAACTTACTCTCGGCGATGGCGCAGTCCGCAAGACCCACGCCGTCCCGCCCCAGCACCGCCTCCACGGGGATGCGGAGGGTCTTGTAGAGCAGGTCGTCCTTTTTGCTCCACGGGGAGAAGTCCTTGCCGCCGTTCATGATGCTGGGCAGGGCGCTGGTGACGGAGAAGGACGGCAGCGTCACTTCCTTGTTCATCAGCAGCCGGAACACAGCTGGGATGGTTTCCGTCAAGCCGTTCACGCCCCGCTGGGGCAGGGAGATGTCCAGCCACGCAAGGCGGCTGCGGGCCTGCTTCCCGGCGGCATCCTGTCTGCCGCAGTGTTCGGCAAATGCTTGCAGCTCGCCGTACCAGCGCTCCGAGCCTTCGTAATCCATGGCCAGCGCGCAGAGCATACTCATGCCCTGCATCAGCGAGGGAGAGGCGAGAATTTCCGCCTCCGGCAGACTTCGGTAGTATTTTTCCATCTCGGCATAGTGGCCCATGCCGGGGTGGAGTTCTGCATTGCGCACCAGCAACTCGGACACCTTGGAGTGGTCGCCGCCGCTGGTGTAGCATTCCAGCGCGCGGGCGTAGTCCTCCTTCAGCTCGTAGTAGAGCCCGCCGCGGCTGAGCAGCGCGCGGCGCTTTTCCTCTGTGTATTCCCGCTCCATCTCCCAGAGAAGGAACTCCCGGAAACCGGACCAGAAGTGATAGTGCTGGCGGTCGTCGCAGCGGAACATGGTGGTATAGCGCAGCAGCCAGTCCAGCAGGTCGCCGGCCCGTGGATCGCCGCTGACCATCCGCGCCATTTCCAGGTCGAAGCTCTCAAACGGCGCAAGCTCCAGCAGAAAACGGCGCACCGGCAGGTCAAAGCGCCGGTAGATGGCGGTCTCGAAGTAGAGAAACACCTCCCGGAACACCCGCGCCACAATCTCCGGTGAAAAATGCTTTCCGCCGGACAGATGCCGCGCCGTGATGGCCACGC
This sequence comes from Lawsonibacter sp. LCP25S3_E2, assembly GCF_052117285.1. Lineage (NCBI taxonomy): Bacteria > Bacillati > Bacillota > Clostridia > Eubacteriales > Oscillospiraceae > Lawsonibacter > Lawsonibacter sp. LCP25S3_E2. Next base: position 29,132 of record NZ_JBQKJL010000013.1, on the reverse strand, counting down.
CCAGTGGGTATCCGATGGTTTCTTTCAGTATCCCGTCAATCTCACTGTCTGCCGCCTCCACGCCGTAAAGCAGGAGCAGCCGCCGCACATCGTCCGCATCAAAGAGCAGGTCGTCGGCCTCCAGCACCGTCATCAGCCCCGTGTATTGAAAGGCCATGAGGCTCCCCGGCGGCGTGCCGCGGGAGAGCAGGACGAAGCGGCGCTCAGGGCAGGCGCGGATCAGCTCGCACAGGGCATTCCAGTCCTGCTCCTCCTGCATATCCTGAATGTTGTCGATCAGCAGGATGTCCCACGCATCTTCCAGAGAGGGCAGCGCAAAGCCGGTATCTGCCGCGTTCAGCCGCAGAACGGGCCGCCCATCCAACAGCGTATCGGCCAGCACTGTCTTTCCGAAGCCGCAGGGTGCGCTGAAAAAGAGCACCCTGCCGCGTTTCCAAAGGGTCTCAAACGCCTGTGCGGTAGACAGCTTGACGATGATGGCACTTTTGTCGGTCACGGACTTCCCTCCCTGCGGCAGAGAGGAATTGTCCCACGGGGAACCCCGTGGGACAGCGAGGGTACCCTCGCTGTCATAAACCTCTGCCCTATAATTTTTTCGTTTTATTATACCAAAGCCCTTGAAAAATGTAAATCCGTCCAAAGTATGAGACGCGATGCGCTATGTTCCTGTCGATGCACTATGCGTAGATGCTAAGAATGGCGTTGCATAGTAAGCGCCTGTGCAGATTGGCATTCTACCCGGTGAAAAAATCGCACAGCAGCAGACCAAAATGCCTGCTCTGTGCGATTCAGTGTTTGCTTATAGAGCCTTGTCACTTTTTGCCGCGTCACAGGTGAATCACAGTTGAGGGTGATGGTGGCCCGTCCCGCCAGTGCCGCCTCCACGGTGATATAGCGAAGCTCGGACACGCAAATGCCCGTGGCGCAGAGCGTTTCCATGATGAGGGCGAGGCGTTCCTAATCGCTCTCCCGCGCGGCGGCGAGAAGGCGGTCGTACTCCTCCTTCGTCAGCTTCTTGGCACTGTCCCGGAATACCATGTCAATAGGGAGTATGGTTAGATAGTATTATTTGTTCTTTCTCTGTCCTGTATCCTCCGGTAGAGTAGGTTCTTCTGGATGCGCCATGATGACGCTACCCTCCTGACAAAATTTTCGTAAAAGGTCACAGTCCACTGGCGGGAGGCTGTGACTTTTTTGCCGCTGTCAGGCGGTACAGATTGCTGGTAAGGCTGCCGTTGGCGCGGTGGCGCTGCCGCTTCTCAATGAGCTGCCTGTGTTCCAAATCTGCCAGTGCCCGCTGGACGGTGCGGGGCGAAAGCCCCAGCTCACCGGCGATGGTCTTGATCCCCGGCCAGCAGATGCCGGAGGCGTCCGCGCGATCCCGGAGGTAGATATAGACCGTCTTCTCTCGGTGGCTTAGATGCTCCTCGGCGTAAATGAAATTGAATTTGCTCATTTGGTATCCTCCGTATTGTAAGGGCTGTTTTCGCGGCGGTTCTGGATACTGCGGGCCAGTTCGTCGCGGTTCACATAGGCGATTTTTCTGGCCGCCCGCTCCGGCATCCGGTATCCGTCTGGGTCGAAGGTGATGCCCCAATCCAAAAACAGGCGCAGTCTCGTCCGCATGGGATGTGTTCCCGTTTTCATCACCACAAATTCGCCCTTGGGGATGGACTTCAATTCGTCTGGTGTCATGAGCGGGCGCTCCATCATCTGCAAGGACTGGCTGCTCTCCTTGCCCTGACTGACGGAGCCGGAGAGCACCGTGCGGCTGCCAAGGGCGGCGGAGAGGGCCTCGGCGGTTTTGCTCTGGGGCGAAAAGCCGCCGAAGATGGTGTCCTGGCAGTTGTCGCAAATGATCTCCGCGCCCTCTTTTCCGTAGTTCTTTTCCAGTTGGGCAAGGCTCTGGATGATGGGAACCAGCGTCAGGCCGCGGGAGCGGCCAGCGCTGAACAGGGGCAGGATGTCGAAGGGCGGCATGGTGCCCAGCTCATCGCAGAACAGTACCACGCGGTTCTTGAGCCTGCCGTCATGCTCGTCCGCCACGGAGAACAGCTCACGGGAGAGGTTCTGGATCATAAGGCCCGCGATGAAATTCTTGGCGGGGTCTTCCTCCGGCAGAATGAGAAAAATAGCGCACTTTTCAGCGGCAAACATCTCCGCGTTGATGGGGCTGTCGTAGCAGATGACCTGTTCCAGCTCCGTGTCCAGAAAGGCGTTCAGGCGGGAGAGGACGGTGGACATGACCGAGGCCATCGCCTGATCTGCCGCCGTCAGCGCGGCGCCCGCCAGCCACCGTGCCTTATGCTCCGGCGGCAGAATGTCCACCAGCAGCTGAAAGCCGTTTCTGCCCCGTGAGCTCGGCATCGCCAGCAGATCCTGCACCAGCTTGAAGGCCGACACGATGTGCCGCTTTTCCGGCTCTCCGTCCTTTGGCGGCACGAATTCCGCCAGCAGCAGCACAACGGCCGCCAGCAATCCCTCGGCGCTGTCATAGAAGTAGGCGTTATCCCCGTATTGAGAGGCGTCACCGTCCGGGCTGATGATGGTCTTGGCAAGGATCTTGGCGTACTTCTCCGCCTTGGCCCGCGCCGCCAAATTGGACGGATCTGCTCTCGCAATATCCATGTAGTGATTCATTAACGTCAGAAAGTTGAAGCCGTCCGAGCGGGTGGGATTCCGCAGGTCGATGACGGAAACCCGGTAGCCGTAGTACCGGGAGGCGATGGCGCCGTAGTTCCGCGCCAGATCCCCCTTGGTGTCCAGCGCCAGATAGCTCATGCCGCAGGCGCAGGCATATTCCAGATTGGGGTAGAGGAAAAACGCCGTCTTGCCCACGCCGGAGGCACCGATCATCAGACAGTGGATGTCGTCGCTGTCCACCAGCGCCCGGATATCCCCCTGCTCCTCGATCATCTTTTTGATTTTTGAAAGCACCTTTGATTTTTTCTTCGGTTTCCGTTTCTGCTTTCCCGCCACAGGACGGCGCAGCTTTTCCAGCAGCTTGCGGGAGGCTTTCCGGAGGAAACCTCCCTTGCTTTTACGCTTATCACCGCCCACGCTGCCGAGGATGAGCCCCTGCTCCGTGGGCAGTTCCTTCCCCTTGCGCCAGCGGCGGGGGCGGAAGGGTACGGTGTGGTAGGTCTTGCCGATCTCCTTGGGCGTCGCCCACCGCGCCGTGCCGTGCTGACCGTCGCCCACCGTCTTGCTCTTGATGTTGTTGAGGGAGTAGCTTTTGGAGAGGAAGGACGCCGCCAGCAAAAACACCAGCAGTCCGCCGCAGAGGGCGAGGAAGATCCAGGTATCCCCATTCATGGTTGGTTCTCCTTTTTCTCGAATTTGGCCCGGAGATCGTCGTTCCAATCCTTACGCACCGGGCAGAGCCGCTGTACCTCCAAGCCCATGTCCTCCAGCGTATCCGTCATGCGGTCGGAGGCGTCATTGCCCGCGTCATCGTTGTCGAGGCAGAGGTACACCGTGTCCAGCTTGGGATTCTGCCGCAGCCGTTCCAGCACCGGATGGATGGATGTCCCGCAGCAGGCGACGTAGCTGTGCTCTTGCCAGCCGTATGGGTAGAGGGTGATGTGGGACAGGAGGTCGATGGGGGCCTCGAACACATAGAGGGACTTATCCGTGCCGTCCTTATGAAAGCAGTGCTCGCTGGCGCTGCTCTCGATGTTCATGCGGAACACCCGGCCTTCGCTGTTGGTGCTGCGGATGTGGGCGTGTTTCGCCTCGCCGCTGCCATCCAGCCCCACGAAAACGCAGTTGTGATGTGTGTCCTCGTAGAGCAGCTTTTCATGTGCGAAATAGGAGATGACCTCCCGGTCGATGTGGCGCTGGCGCATGAGGTAGGCGTACATACGCCGCATGGTTCCGTAAGGCTCCGGCAGCGCGAAGGGCTTCGGAGCCTCCTTTGTAGGCTTTGCCTGCTCATACGATTTTCCGTTTTTCCGGCCCAGCAAAAGCAAAACCGCCTCCTGATAAGGGAGACGGTAATAACGCTGGACGAAGCTGACGGCATAGCCGCCGACGCGCGCGGAGTGGTCGAACCATTTGTTGCCCCGCATGGTGATGCTGGGATCATTGGGAGTGCGGAACTCTCGGCCGGAGCGCACGGGTCGCTCGCCCTGGGCACGCAGCAGCGACACGAGATCCGTGTTCTGCGCCCGCGCCTTTTCCTCCGGCGTGAAATAAATAAATTGGCTCATGATATTTCCTTTCATAATTCTGCTTTGCGCTATCTGAATGTCTGCTCCTCATGGTCGTCCGGCTTGTGTCCCATTGCCAGCCGCTTGCGCTGCAATTCCTGACGGCGCTTGCGGTCGATCTGCAACCCTCGGTGGATCTGATCGAGCTTGCTGTTGTCCTCAAAAATTCTGCTCATGTGGTGCAGCATCCGCACAACAGTTTCGCCCACCGTGGGGGCATGGTACTCCGCTCCTGCCGGTGCGGTTTGCCCTGCTTGACCGGATGGCTGTGAGTGCGTCGGAGTTACTTCGCCCACGGGCGGCGCGGCATCTTTGGAGGCGGCAGCGTCAGCGGAGCCGGAATCTTCCGATGTGGCGCTGGCCGCACGGTCAGATTTGGGCTGTGCGGGAACGGCTGGTGCTGTGGATTCTGCTTTGGCTTTCGTGGCCGCCGCGGAATTCTCAGGCGAAATGGATTCCACCGATGTGGTAGAAGATCTCCGCGCGTCCGCGTACCGCTGCCGTTCCGTCATCCATTGCAGCGTTTTCTGAATGACCATGTTGCGGACGCTCCGGAACTCCTTTTGCTGAGAGAGCGGCAACCGCTTGGGCGGCCGCTGATCGTAGTCCAGACACACCTGCTCGTAGAGCGTCTGCCATGTTTCGTATGCGGCGGACACCCGCTCGTCCTTCGCCAGCTCCTGCACAATGGCGTCCACGATGGCCTTGACCCTTGGCGGCAGGTAGCCGTAGACCTTTCGGCCCTTGACCGTCAGCAGACGCTCTGCTAACTCCTCGGTGAGCTGCTCCAGCCGCGGGTTCTCGACCGCTCCGCTGCCCAACCGCGCGATGCATTCCACCATTGCCTTGCGGGTCTGCGCCTGTAGCTCCTGACGCGCGATGTCCTTTTGCTGATAGATGTGCATCCGATCCGCGTGATAGATCCGTCTGGCGAAGGCGGACTTCACCTGCCGGATGCCATCCTTGGTGAGATACCCTTCCTTTGGGTCTGCGGAAAAGAGGATCATGTGGATATGCACCTGATTCGGCTTTTGGTGGAAGGCGGCATACCAGCGCAGGTTGTCCGGCTGGATCTTATACGCCGCGGCGATGTCACAGACGGAGGCGTTCACCAGCGCCCGCCAGCTTTCCGCACTGTCATAGCCCAGCCGCTCCGCGTCCTCACGGCGCAGCGCGATCACCGGCGTCCACACGTTGCCGGTGTGCTCCGCTACCTCCCGTACCGCCCGCACGAGATTTTGTACCTTGCCGTGGGCGTCCCACAGACCATGCTCGCCGTCCTTCTGGACGCCGGGGCGGTGGGAGATGTAGTCGATGAAATTTTCCTTTTGATCCAGCGCCTCCATGTAGTCTTCCTGCACCTGCTGGATGAACGCGGAGGCGCTGCCCTGGGTGGGGTGATCCAGATACTCCTCGTACTCAATGAGCTCCCAGCAGGATGGGAAGGACTTTAGCAGCCGTGTGATAAAATTCTGCTGCTTTTTTGTGGCGGGGAGTGTGCTGCGCTCATCCGCCAGCAGCTCCACGCCGGGACGGGTGGCAACGTAGCGTGTGCGCTGGGCCAGCTTCGCGGCGTTCTTCCCTCCTTTGAGGTAGGGGGAGATCAGTACAATCCGGGCCATTCTTCCTCCGGCTCAATGCGGCGCTGCTGATGCACTGCGCTCTCAAAACTCACCTGACCGTTGGTGCGTTTCACCTCATCCACGGCGTAGGCCCGCAGCTCCCGCGTGTGGATGGGATCGGTACGGAAGTGGGCGGCGATGGTGTGGCTCATCATGTTCTGCTCCACCGCGCACTTGAAAAGAATACGGCAGAGTCGATTGTTGTTGTCGTCCAGCGTACCCTGAATGGCGGTGAGGATGGCTTGGGAGAGGTAGGCGGTGTTGTCCTCCGAGCCGAGATAGCCCATGTAAAAGCGCAGGGCCTTTTCTACGAATTCATTGCGGCTGCGGCAGTTGTCTGCTTTCAGCCAACCATCCATGCGGTCGATTATGTCGGGTGGGAGCCAAAATGTCGTTTTCCTTTTCACTTTTTCTTCCATTGGTGTTCTCCTTTCCTTGCCGTCGGTCAAAAGGGGCGCGAATGCCGGAAACACCGTGCCTTTTTGAAAACCAGACTGCGGTTTTTCTGAAATGTGCTGAAATAGACTGCGCTTTGGAAAGCGCGAAAAAGCCCCGCACTGCGGGGCTTTGTGGGCGGACCGCGGGCGCTTACGACTGCGGTCCTTTATCTTGTGCTTTTATCGAACGGGTAAATAAGGGGCGAAAGCCTCTGAAACAGGACATGGCCGGGAGGGAAATACGCATCCCCAAAGGCTCAGTTCCCCATAGCCGGAGCGGTATTCACCGGGCCTTTTCACACATCGCCCACAAACGCCGCAACGCTCGTTTCAAAGGGCATCAGCGGGTACACACGCCACCCCAGGCCCCAACCGCGCACACAGCGGCTCACACGGCGAAACACGGGGTCTTCTCTCGGCCACAGCGTGGTTTTGTGCTGTCAGCAAAATTGCCACCGAAAGAACAGCCGGAGGAAGTGGATGCACGCCTTATGGCGTGTGTCCGCTTTCTCCGGCGTCGCGGCCCCGCAGGCACGCGCAGCCCGGACGCTGTCGCTTCCGCAGCCGTGAGCGCTTCAGCCTTGCTGTGTTTGTGCTTACAGTTTCATCACCGGCCCCTGCTGCTGTTCCGGTTCCTCTCGGAGCTGCTGTGCGTAGTCACGGAGACTCATGCCGGTCTGCTCCTGGCAGAACGCCTCCATCTTCCGTGCCAGCACCTCCCGCTCCGCCGCGTTGAGCTGGTAGTTCCAGTTCTCCTCTGTGCCGTCCGCTTTGCAGAGGCACAGCTCCAGCGTGTCGCAGGGTCTATCCTCCGCGATGTCATAGTTGGCGTAGATGTTGAGCCAGTCATCGTTTTTGTCCGTGCAGACGAAGGTGCCGAAGACAGCGTCCACATCGAACTCCGTCTGCACATAAAAATTGAGCTTGCCGTCCGACTCGATGATCTCATCACCGAAAGAAAAATTCCGCGTGGAGAGGTGTCCCGCCGAAGTGATCTCCTTACCGCTCAGATGCTCCAGCAGCTTTCGCCACTGATCATCGCTCGACGCGAATTGCGACCGTGTGGCATGATACGCCGCCACGGATACATCCCGCATCGCCCAGGTCTGCCAGCCGTCCATGATGTGTACGGCGGAGAACTCCCGCTTGTCGAAGTTGACGTCGAACACGCCGCGCACCTTGCCGGTGTTCTCCATGCGAAGGGCGGTGAGTGCGTCGTACTCCTGCGCTGTGATGGGACGCCCATCCGCGAACAGCTTGATGAACAGATCCAGCGCAGTGCTTTTCTCACCGGTGACATAGCCGCGCAGCCTTTCCGCGGCATCCAGCAGTTCCTCACCGGGCGAGGTTTTGAAGTACCACTCCTGTCCGTTCTCTACCACATGGTAGGCGGCGTAGGTACGGGCAGCCTCCCTCGCTTCACGCTCCGCGACGTCCTCCGCGTAGATCTCGGCACTGATGCGCTCATACTCACGCTCCGGGAGTTGGTTGCACAGCTCATCCAGCACATCCTCCAGATGCTCCTGCAAGGTTTCATCCTTGAGATGCTTCTCGATGGCATCCTTCCATCGCCGGTCGATCCACAGTGTGATGTCTACATGATCTGCCATCTCACTCACCATTCCTTTCGTCAGTGGGCTGCGCCAACGCGGAGGGAGGCTCCTCCCGCGGCTGCGGCTTCGCCGGCCTTGCCGGACGGCGGGGGCGGGCAGCGGGCGCCGCGCGGCTGTCCAGATACTCCCGCACCGGCTCCGGCACCTCGGATTCGTAGAGACATTTGAGCAGCTCCTCCAACTGCGCCTGCACGCTGGTGTTCTTCTTTTTAAGTGAAAATTCGAGAGCGGCAAGCTGCTCACTCTCGAATGAAATCGTAACGTTTTCTTTTTTCATGATTGTTATTCAACCTCCTCATAGTAGTCGCGGAGCTGGAAGCCCAGCGCCTCCATGTCGCTGTGCTCCATGCTTTTTTGGTGTTTTTGTGTTGTGGGTGGTATCACTACCCTCCGGCGGTCGTACGCGGTCTCAATTATCCCCGCGCGGGGTTTTTCGACGGGCAGAAACGGCCTTTTCACACGCCTTTCTGCTTGCCTCTTTTTGCGCTTCACTTGCGATCCGCGGCGGCGCGATCCTTATCCATGATTTTGGGATGGTGTAGTCAACTGCCCGCCCACCGCGGGACACTTTGACGAGCCTGCAATCCTCCGGCCTGTCCCGTGCCAGCGCTTCCAGCTTCTGACGCAGTACCTTGTTGTGAGTGTAAATCACGGCGGTCTTTTCTTCCTCGTTGAAGCCGATAATGGTTTCCTGCTCATAACGAGCCATGTTCATCGTCATTTCCCTCCTTTCAGCCTTTCGGCAAATACGTTCTGGGATTCGTCCGCTCCCCGTTGACACGCACCTCGAAATGGAGGTGCGGACCGGTGGAGCGCCCGGTGCTGCCGGAGAGGGCGATGATGTCTCCCGCCTCCACTGTCTGGCCTGCTTTTGCCAGCAGCTTGGAGCAGTGGCCGTACAACGTGGCAAGGCCATTGCCGTGGTCGATCATGACATAGTAGCCATAACCACCAGCGTTGTACTTGGAGATCGTCACCGTCCCCGGCAACGCGGCGCGGATGGGCGTGCCGGTGGGGACTGCCAAGTCCATGCCGCCGTGTCCCTTGCGCTTTCCGGTGATGGGATCGACGCGGTTGCCGAATTCAGAGGTGACACGGCGCTCCCAGCCTGAACCGATGGGGGAGCAGAAACCGTCCGCGCCAATGTACGGCACATTCGCACCGGGTATCCAGCCATCCACGCCATTGGCAACACCATAGCGCGCCAGATTGTACACACTGTCGGCGTTGGACTTCTGCTCCTCGGAGATCTGTAAATGGAGCACGTTTTCAATATTGCTGTAGACCTTCATCATATCCGTAATGGGAACGGCTACGGTGTAGCTCTCCTCGGTTTCTGTCCCGTCCTCGCCGGTAACGGTGCGGGCGCGTTCCTCATAGGTCACAAAGCAGTCCACGAACTGCTTATGCGCTCTCTTGCTCGGTGCGTCCTCTCCAAAGAAAATGGCATAGAAAACAGCCTTGACGCGGATACCGTCAAGGCTGTTGCTGTTCTCCGTCATGTCATTGACGGCATCAATGGCGCTGTCCAGCAGCGTGAAGCTGCGGCGCATATCTTCGATGTAGGCGACATATTCCGCAGGCGTTTTGTCCGGGATCGTTCCGCCGTGGAAACACAGCAGAACAGCGGAATTGTTATGCTCCGCGCTGCCGGAGAGCAGAGAGCAGATCAGCGCCAGCGTCAGGATCAACGGTGAACAGATCGCCGCTGCGATCCAGCCCAGCTTTCGCCGGGTGTCCTCGTCTGAGAGAGCGGCAGCGGCGATTTTCGCCAGTGCCGCGACGGGTACCGCCATTACCGTCCACCTGCCGTTCCGAAGATGGCCTGCTTGTACTCCGGGGCCTGCACCTGCAAGAGATACCGCTCGTTGCCGCATTTGTAGAGGCAGGAGCCGCGCTGCGGGTCCCGAATCAGGGCATACTCGGATTCCTCTAACTGGAGGTTATCCATGAAAAACTTCTTATCCACGTTGCCGCCGTTGAAGATAAACTGATGGACGGGGATGGAAAAGAGGGGGCGTGTCAGCTCCCGTATCCCCGGCTGGGTGAAGTCCTCCAAATTCTGGCTGGCAAGGAACAGGGCGGATTCCTTTTTTCGTACTCTTTTAAGCGCGTTGCGGATGTAGGTGATGACGGTGGGATCGGACAGCCACAGGTATAACTCGTCAATGGCGGCCACGGAATTGCCCAGCGTCAGAAGCTGATCCGACATATAGGACAGCAGGCTGAACAGCAGGGTGTTCCGCAGATTTTCCGCCATGTTATCCAGTCCCTTGACGCAAAAAACGAGGAATTTGGAGCGGTCGATATTGGTATGCCCGTTGAAGAACCGGGCATCCGCACCGCGGCACATGGAATGGAGCCCCAGCAGCAGATCCCGCAGCATCTCCCGCGGGTAAAGACCGGCGGCATCATAGTTGTCATAGGCATCCTGGATCGTATCGTACAGGTCGGAGAGGATGGGGTAATCCTCCGGCTGCATCGACGCGAAGTCCGTGCGGTCGGTGATGTTCCACTTTTTATATAGGCTTTCCACCATCAGCTCCAGCGTGTCAATGTGGGGCGTGTCAAAGCCCTTGTAGACACGGAACACATCCCGCAGGAAGGAGATGTGCTGGGAGAGCAGCGTCCCCCGGAAAGCGTCCGGCGCGTCCGGATCGTCCGGCCCGCTGCCATCATCCCAGCAGCGGGGCTCCAGCAGGTTGATGCGGTACTGCCCACTGAGGTAGTCCAAAAAGCAGCCGCCCAGGGCGCGGCACTCGTCCTCCATCTCATGCTCGGAGTCCAGAGAGATCACGCTTTTGCCCGCCTCCCGCACATTGCAGAGCAGGAGCTTCAGAAGATAACTTTTGCCCTGGCCGGTGTTGCCAAGGATCAGGGCGCTGGCGTTGGTCTTGTCGGCGGCACGGCGGTCGAAGTCCACGATGATGTTGGAGCCAAAGCGGTCACGGCCAATGAAGAAGCCCTTGGGATCGGTTTTGCCGGAGTAGTTCATGGGGTACAGATTGGCAACGCTCCTGGCAGGCAGGACACGTTCTGCAAAATTGGCAAGCTGACTGCCGCCCGCGGGGTTGGCGGAGAGAAAGCCCTCCCGCTGGCGCAGGAGCAGCGGATCGGCGCCCATGCGGGAGCGGACCAACTGGGCGGATACCGTGTCCCGCGCCGCGCGCAGCTTTTCCGTATCCGTGGCGGCAATGTCCAGATACACGCCGCAGTGGATGAGCGGCTCCTTTTCCTGACGCTGTTTTGCCAGCAGCTCCGCCATATCCCGCAGGTTGGCTTCCGCCGTGACGCTTTGCTTGTAATCGTTGGTGTTGCTCCGCTCCATGCGGCTTTTGTTGGTGGCGGCGTGGAGGATGGCGTCCTCCTCGGCAGGCGTGACCTGTCTTGCCGTCAGGCGCAGATTGACGCCGCCCATATCGCCAAGGCCCCGCAGCAGCGCCAGCTCATCCGTCATGGGCGGATAGCTTTTCAGCGCCATCGCCGTGTGGTACCGGCTGCCAAGGATGAAGTGATCTGTGTTGAACTTCACCGCCGCGGGCGCGATCATATCCAGAAAGTCCTTCGGACGCTGCACCTGCTCCGGCGCTTTCTTTTTCTTCTTCTGTTTCTTTTTAGACATGTACATACTCCTCTCCATCGTGATCACGAAATACCTCCGTGGTGAGATCCTGCCGGTAGTAGATCGCCAGCAGGCGCTTGACATCCTGTTCCTCCGCCAGACGCACACGGAGCCCATGGTCGCAGATGCTTTTATCCAACTGCCGCAGTGCGCTTTCGTCCGCACCGGATTTTTCATCCAGTGGGAGCACCAGCACAAATTTGCGGGAGGAGGCGGAGGAGAACTGGATGGCGTCCAGATGGGCCATGTCCCGTTCCAGCAGCTCCCGCACGGCAGGCTCCGTTTCCTCCTCCAGTCGCCGTTGGTAATACTCCTTGTTCCGCTGGAAGGACTCACGGGAGTCCAGCGCCAGAATTTCCAGCGATGGCTGGGTGCTGAGAAGCATGGTAAGGGAGCGGACACGGCCCCGTATGACCTCCGGGGACAGGACGGAGAGGTTGTCCGGCTGGATCAGGAAGAAGACCCGCTCTCCGGAATCTGTCACGATGCCGTGGGGCGTCACACGGACGATGCCCATGAGCTGCCGTGTCGACTGCCGCTGGCGCAGCTCCCTTTTCTGTTTGCGGTTCATAGATCCATCCTCCATTCGTAATATTGTTGGCATAGAAAGAGAAAGCGGGCAGCACGGCGCAGGAAATCCAGAATGCTGGAGCCATCCACCTGAATGGTGAGGAAGGCATACAGCACCGTGACCACCAGCAGTCCCATGCCGAGGCCCTGTGTCAGCGCCAGCACAGAGAGCAAAGCGCCGATGCCGATCACGGCGATGTCCCGCAGCAGCCAGAGCCACAGCATGGGCTTGGCTTTCAGGTTTTCGGGGTAAATAAACATTTTGTTCCTCCAAAGCGAAACCGCTGCCGAGAATCTCAGCAGCGGTTCGCACGATGTATTTCTTATTCTTCGGCGGCGCCGGTGTCCTCCGCCAGCGCCTGCCGGATGCAGTCCAGGAAGAAGGCGTTCTGCTTGATGCCGTTCCGCTTGAGGTATGCCTTGAACTGCTCAAACAGCTCGGTGGGCACCTGAAACGCCACCGTCCTCACATTGTCCTTGTCCATCTTCACCTTTTCCTCCATTTCATAAAATTTTGTGATGAGCACGGTCATGTACCGGCTCAGTGTCTCGCCGGATTCCGCCTGCCGCTGCCGTACCTTGGTGTGCAGCTCCAAGGGAATTTCAGCACAGAGGTTGCGCGTTTTTTCTGCCATAGCAGTTCCTCCCGTCTTTTGAATGGTAAAGCTAAGATACCCGAAAGCAAGTGCGAAAGCTATGACCAAAGCCAACTAAAAATCCCATTCCAAATCAAGCGTAATGACCATAGCGACCCGCTGCATGAGGTATTCCACGCAGGGGATGGCAACACTGTTGCCGAGGGCTTTGTAGCGTGCGGAGTCCGAAGCGCCGGGAACATCGGTCCAACCGTCCGGATAGCCCTGCAGCCGTTCGCACTCCAAAGGCGTTAAGCGGCGAATGAGATTCCGGCAATCCGCATCCCATGTGGAGGATGGCTGGCAGATGAGGTCCGTGGCATCTTTATGCTGCCGTGCGCTCTCCGTGGAGGCGATCTCATCATCCTTGAACTGATCTACCCGCTGACGAGCATAGACGCTGTGGCGATCCGAGGTGGTCAGGGTATAGGAAATGTCCCGCTGCCAGCCGAAGCCGTTGCCGCCGTTTTGCGGCTGGCGGTCGATGGCGTTGCCCGCAATGCAGATGACTTCCTCCTGCTGTACAAGAGGAATGTTGTTCCCTCCGGTCCCGTAGCGGGCGGACATTGTGGGCGCTACATCATGCGGCCCCGTGTATCTTCCATCAATGCCATGGTTTTCATAAACTTTGGGTCCTGTCGGACGCAGGATCAGAGGCTGGTGTCCGTGCTCCTGTGCCCGCAGGGTTCCGGTGACGTTCTCACTGCACTCCATGATCTGCCCACCCTGATCATTGATGCAGAGGATACTGGGCATACAGTTCCCGCTGGGGCTGCCCTTCAGCGTGGGCGCTACATTCTCCTGATATCCAATGGTTCCGGCGCTCGCGCCAGCTCCAGCAGAAAATCCAGCGACAAAGGTTTGTTGTTTCAATCCCGGCTGGGCCTGCAGCGCACCTGCTACATCGTGCAGATCCCGCACCTCGTCCCGCTGGTTGGCGGCGAATGCGATCTGCTTTTGCGGACCACTCTGACTGCTGCCGGGATTTGTGATAAAGGTCTGCATTTGGAGGTTCTGCGTTGCCATCAATGCACCGGACACACCGTCCAGGTCAATGCCTTCATTGCGCTGATTGATATGGTAGGCTTTCACTTCACCGAACATAGGGACAGGCGGGTCAAGCCCTGCCTGCATACGCAAAGCTACTTCCAATAAGGGTGGCAGCGATTTGCCGCGGCAGGCTGCGCGGCGCAGGATGCCCAGGCACGCTGTCTGGGATAGCGAGTATCGGGATGGCGCTGTAGCCTGCAAAATCTGCCACAAGGAACACTCGACGACGTCTTTGGGGCACTCCGAAGTGTTGAGCATCCCAAACGATCCAAGCCATGGAGGATCGTACTCCCAATATGCCCCCAGCATATTCCCAGCGCCCGGTCTCAGGTCTAACAACATGAAGGTGTGGTTCTTCAACCTGGAGGAACGCTTCGAGGACTTTTTGAAAATCCGCCCCAGGCTTTTTTTGACCCGTTTCAGCGTCCCGCCCACTTGAGAGAGCACCGACGACATTTTCCCAGATCCCGAATCTCGGTCGAATATGGACTCCTGTCCTTCCAGATCTTCTGTCTGCATCTCGCATCTCCTGAATGATTCGTATTTGTTCCATAAAAAGGCCGGAACGCGCACCGTTCAATCCGGCGCGCATTCCGGCCACGCTGAGTCCTGGCACGGGCTGCCTCCGCAGATAATATCCACAGGCGGCAGATACGCGCCGTTCAGCTTTGTGATGTCTCCCATCTGCTCCATGCGAGGGAAACGGATCTTTGATACCAGTATGGGGAACGGCTCGATCTCGCTGGCCCAGATCGGCTCGATGCCGCATCGTACCGAAGCCAGAGGGAACCCGCCGATACCGTCGAACAGGCTCCCCATCGTAAGTTTTCTTGTAGACTGTGTCATATCATCACCCTTTCTCATTTGACTGCCGCGGCGATGGTTCTCGTCACATTCACCGCGGACTGTGCCGTATACACGGCGCTCGTAATATTGGCCTTTGTCGTGGTGTCCAGACCGAAGCTGCCAGCGATGCGGGGCACCTCTCCCGCCGAGAGCATAAGCCCCACGCCCATCAGCGCGTGATCCTTAAACACCATAAGTCCCGCAACGAGGATGGTGGACTGGAGGAAGGCGGTCAGGCACAAGCCGATGACCTGCCGCATCCAGCCCATAAAGCCGTCCAGATAGCCACGCGGGACGCTGAACATATAAAGGCTTCCCACCGCGATCTGGATGAGCAGGATGCCCCCGCGTTTCAGATTGGCGAAAAACACCTTCAGCACCGCATAGCCCATGAGAACCACGCAAAAAAGGAGCATAATGGGGCTGGTGATGATGCCAAGGCCGAAGTGGGAGCTGTTCACCACATCCGACAGGGACTGAATCTCATTGAGCTCCGTGATGATATCCTGCCCCACTTCGCCAATGCTCCGACCGTAGCCGGTAAGCCCCGCGGAAAAGGTTCCCTGCAGCGACACCGACAAAGCGTAGAGCCGGACGGGGACGACGGTGAACAGGCTCACCGCCAGAAAGCCCTTGATGATATTCAGGGCAGTCTGCTGTAAATTGCCCCTGCCGGCGGAGTATTCGATGCCGCACTCAAAGGCGCAGACCACCACGCTGACCGTAAATAACGCCCACGCGAGGCGGGAGGAAAAGAGGACGATGGCGCTGACCCATTCCAGCTCGAACAGTTCCACGCCCATATTGCCCATGAGGGCAAAGAAGTTGCCGAGAAAGCCTATGGCCTGCCCATAGACCCAGTCCATGAGCTGATCCAGGACTGTCGCGGCGACAAAATCCCAAATAAATATTGTTCATTCACCTCCGGAGACGCGACAAGGCCGCCGCCCTTTCGGGCGACGGCCTTGTCGCAATAATTGGTATTATGATTTGTGGGAGAAGTTCTCGTATAGGGGGATGCCGTCCCGCTTGATTTTGCGCTCCATAGTCGCGCCTTGCGCGCGGCGGAAGAATGTATCGGCACGGTATACGAGTATATCCAAAGACATGGTTTGCAGTGGCAGGAGCGCGCGGCGGATCGTCTTGATCGCGTCTGCCGGACGCATGGATTTTTCCGGGATAATGACGCACAAATCGTAGTCACTATCATCGGTTGGCGTACCATAAGCACGGGAGCCAAAGAGATAAATTGCCTCGGCTTTGACAGTTTCCGTGATAACCCGGCACACCGGCTCCAATTCGTTTTGCAAGGATTCCGTCTTTGCTAAATACTCGTTTTCTGTCGACATATTCATCATCCCAAAACAGTGATCATTTCAAAAGGCGGGGATAGTCTGTCGCGCCAT
This sequence comes from Lawsonibacter sp. LCP25S3_E2, assembly GCF_052117285.1. Lineage (NCBI taxonomy): Bacteria > Bacillati > Bacillota > Clostridia > Eubacteriales > Oscillospiraceae > Lawsonibacter > Lawsonibacter sp. LCP25S3_E2. The sequence continues at coordinate 13,120 of NZ_JBQKJL010000013.1, read as the reverse complement.
TGACAATGCGGTAAACATAGACGTGGTTTTCGATCACCTTGTAAACGCAGACATAATCTCCGCAAATGACCTTGCGGTATTCCAACCGGGCCAGCTCCGGGTCAGGGTGCTGCGCGCCCATGTACGGAAAAGAGGCGAGCTTTGCCAGCGTATCTAAAATGTTGTCGGTGATTTTTTCTGCGGAAGCGGCGCCAACCATTTTCAGATGAAAATCCGAGATCCTGTCAATATCCTGCCATGCGGCAAGCAGTATCTCTACCTGATACTTAGGCATTTTCGTATTTCTCCTTCAAACGGCTGCGTACTTCCTCAACACTATAAGTGGGGGCGCTGGCTAAGCGGGAAAATTCCGCTTCTAAAATACTTGCGCGGTGGTCCAGCATTTTTTCACGTTCCTCATAGGCTTCCACGCTCAGTAAAACCAAGTCGGCTTCGCCTTTGTTGGTAATGATGATCGGCTCACCGGATGCTTTTGCCAGAGTTGCCACCTGCTGGTAGTCATTCCGAAGGGCAGTAGAGGGTTTCAAATTCATAACATCGACCTCCCGATATTTCTGATATTATTATATCAGAAACAAGATATTACGCAACTGATTTTTACCATTACCCTTACCCTTGCACCTCTTAGATGCCGATGATGCTCCAAATGTATTTCGGGGCCGTCAGGGTGAAGATGAGGCAGGCAAAGAGGATGGCAGGGCCGGTCCATTCAAATTGACCTCGCTGGCGAAAATCAAAGTATGCGCCGCCAAGCTTGACAAAGAACGCGATGGCGAGGATCATATCCAGCGCCGGGAACACCACCTTCTCCACCACGCTTTTAATCTGCGTAGCGGCCTCCTTCCATGTCTGCTCCACAGCACCTGCCACATCGCCGCCCGCGGCGAGGGCGGAGGTGCAGCAGAGTGCGGTCAGGAGCAGGAGCGCCAACGCCAAAATCACGATTTTTTTGTGTTTCAAAATCTCAACCTCCTTAATTTGGGGATGCCGCCCCTTGCGGAGCGGCATCCGGTGTGTTAGTCCTTAATAACCGGTGCGGGGCAAAGGCTTGCTGGGGGCATAAACTCTGGTGACCCAACGGGAGGTGGCCATGATCCACTGCCCATTGTAGACGCCGCCTGCGTCAGCTTGATTAACGAACTGCGTACCGCCGGTGAGCTTGGCAAGGGCCTTGCAGTCCACGCGGGGCGGTTCCACCTGCCGGAAGTTGGCGGGAACAATGCCAAACGATGCCATGAACTCCGTCACATACTCGTTGGCGGCAAGCCCCAGCGCCGCGGGAGAGGCATCCAGCACATAGTTTTTGGATGTGCTCAGGTTATCCGCCAGCGTGCGCCAGCTCTCCCCGCTGAGATTGGTTTTGTACACGATCTTATAATTTCCGGGGGTATTCCACGTGCCAGTATAGATGGTCTGGAGCCGAACCGCCTTGATGGGCAGGGTATCGCGCCAGTAGAAAGATTCCAGCGCCGTGGTGGAATTGTTGGCAATGTCGGCAAAATTGTAACGGACGAGCTGCCCCGGCATGACCTCCACATAGCCGGTTTTCTTGATGGAAACATTGGTGGACAGGCTCTTGTTGGTCATGCTTGCTTTGACGATTTGACCGGCGTACTCAATTTCCACCTCGATGGGCGTCTTGTCCAGCCCGTAAAACTCCGCCGCCTTGGATTCCACGATCTTATACCGTGCCAGAGGCAAAGGCTTACTCACCGCCAAGCCGTTTTTGTCCGTTCGGATGGTATCCACCAGACGGTTGGTGCGGGCGTTGTAGATCTCAAAGACGGTGTTGGGAATGGGTGCCCCAGCGGGCCAGCCGTTCATAGAGTTGTAGTCGGCGCTGACCTTCGCCACTTGGATCTGCCCGGTAATAGGGGTGTTCTTCCACTCGATTTCCGTGGTTTCGCCCGATTTCACATACACGGTCTTTTTCTGCGTGTCGGGGATGTAGCCCTCATTTTCCAGTTCACGCAGATAGTAGCGGCCATCCTCCAGTCCCTCAAACCGGACATAGCCCCGGTCATCGCTGGTTTCCTGCGCGATGGGATTGTTGCCGCTGTCATAGAGGAGGAAGGACACGCCGGGGATGCCCTCGCCGGTGACGGCGTTGACCTTGTGGATCAGGATGCCGGAGATGGCCTTGTTGGTCACCGTTTTGGTCGTGGTCTTGCCATCCTCCACGGTGAAATAGACGGGCGTGCTGTCAAGCTGGAAGCCCTTGCCCGCCTTGGTTTCCACGGCGTAGTAGCTGCCGCTCGCCAAGGGCACATACACGCGGCCGTCTGTTCCGGTGATGACGGTATCCACCAGACCGCCATCGCTGACACGGCGGATCTCAAAGGTGGTGTTGGGGATGCGCTGAGTCTCGTCCGCCGCATTGACCTTGATAAGCTCCACGCCGCCGATGGGGGCGTTATAAAAGTACAGAGACTGCGTATCGTCGGGGTTGACTACAACGGTTTGGGTGCGGGTATTTTCGTCGATGGTGTAACCGTCAATAGATTTTTCCTCCGTTACCACCAGTGTACCGGTGACGCCCTTGAGGATGATCTGCCCGCTTTCATTGGTATAGTACAGACCGTTGGAGCTGATTTTTCCGTTTTCGTCGGGGACGAACTCGCCGGTAGCCGTAGTGATCTTGAAGGTAACGCCCTCCAGCGGCGTCTTGCGGTCCAGAGAGGACAGCTTGTTGATGATGAGCGCGCCCTGTCGCTCATTCCAGAAGGTCAGCCGCTGGGGAGACTGGCTCTGGTCGATCTTGATGCGTTGCGGCGTCCCGTCCAGCACGAAACCGTCCACAGATTTGACCTCTTTTGCGGTAACAGTCATGCCGTCGGTCAGCCCCTCAATGACGATCTGGCCTGCAGCGTCGGTGGTATAGTAGCCGTTGTTGGGGCCGACTACCGCACCGGAGGAGTCCGTCACAAGGAACTGTACCCCGGCAAGCGGTTCATTTTTCGTGCCGGAAATGTATTTCTGGAGAATCAATGTTGTAGTGGGTTTGTTGTAAAAGGTCAGCGTCTGCGTGTCGTTGGGATTGACGACCACCGTCTGTGTGCGGGTCGCTTCATCAATGGTGAAGCCCGGAATCGTCTTGGTTTCCGTTGCTACCACGGTGCCGACGATGCCGGAAATGCGGATCTCACCGGATTTATTGGTGTAATAAATGCCGTTGCTGGACAGTTCGCCGTTGGCGTCCGGGACAAAGCTGCCATCCGCATAGGTGATCTTAAACTCGACACCCTCCAGAGGCTCCTTGTTGGGACCGGTGCTGACCTTGCGGATGATGAGATTTCCGGCAGGCTGGTTCAAAAACTGTAAATGGGCAGTCTCGCCACTTTTGATGAGGGCATGCTGGGGGCTGTCATCCAGCAGGTAGCCCGTTTTTGCCCGGACTTCACGGGCGATGACCGTCATGCCGGGTTCCAGACCATCCACCAGAATTTCGCCCGCGGCATTGGTGGTGAAGCGGCCGTTGTCATTGCCGAGATAATGGCCGCTGCTGTCGGTCAACAGGAACTCTACGCCGGAGAGCGGTTCGTGCTTGCTGTCGTCGCTCAGCTTTGTAATGAGCAAACTTCCCAGCGGGGCATTGCCGAAGCGAAGCGTCACCACATCCTGATCCTCGCCGGAGATCCACACTGTCTGGGGTTCGCGGTCGATGATGTGATTTCCGTCGCTTTCGAGTTCCTGACAGACATAAGTGCCTTTTTTAAGGTTTGTCACGGTGAACGCTCCGTTGGGGCCGGTCACATAGGTCCCGATGACCGTGCCGCCTGTTCCGCTGGTATTGCCGCTGAGATAGCGCAGCTCAAAGCGGCAGCCCTCCAGTCCTTTTCCGGTTTTGGCGTCATATTTGTACACAACGAGGGCACTGTGAGGAACATTGTCCACCGTTACGGTCTTGGAGGTATTGGCTTCCAGATAGAACTCGGTGACACCGCTGCCCTGAATGCCGAAGCCCTTGGGAGCGGACTCCTCCACCAGCTTGTACCAGCCACGGTTTACATCGGTGAGCGTGATTTTACCATCAGAGGCCGTTGTGAACACGCCGAGGTCGTTGATCTCGCCGGTGGTGGTATTGTCCGAGCCGTAATAGATATGGAATTTGGCATTGGAGAGAGGATCGCCGGTGACGCTGTTTCGCTTCAGGATCGTCAGGGAGGGTTTGACCGCGTTGAAGAAGGTCACCGTTCTGGTGCAGCCCGCTTCCAGATAGACCTCCTGGGGGATCTCAGAGAGAATGACATGGGAAGGCACATTTTTCTCCGTGATGCGATAGCTGCCCACGGGGATGGAAGCGAGGAAGATGCGCCCCGCGCCGTCCGTGGTGGCGCTGGTGGAAAAGCTGCCGTCGATCTGCTCGATGCGGTAGGTCACGCCCTCGATGGGTTCTCCGTTGGCGATGTTCTTCTTGATGATCTCAAGACCCGGCTTTTCGTAGTCCACAAAGGTGACCTCGCTGGTCTTGCCGGGGCGCAGCGCCACGGTCTGCTCGGTATTGGTTACGATGTACGGCTCCGGCACGGATTCCTCTCGCACCACATAAACATCAGCGGGGATAGAGGAGAGCGTGGCGGAGCCGTCCACGCCAGTCGTGACGGAGGTGGAATAATTGCCGGTGACGGACTTAATGGAAAACACCGTACCGGCAATCGGGTTGCCGCTCATGGCGTCCCTCTTGGTGATCTTCATATCGGGCAGCTTGTGGTTTTCGGCGGTCACGGTGTACTGCTTGTCGCCATCTGTGGTATCCACGTAGACGCTGTGAGGGGTAGGATCGGTGCAGTAGCCTGCGGGCGCTTCGGTTTCCACGAATGTCCACAGGCCCTTGGTGATGTCGTTGACTTCAATGATTCCGCCGTTTTTGGTTACGGCGCTGCCGACGATCTGTCCATCCCGATAGATGTTGAATACAGCGCCATCCAGACCTTGGGTCGTTCCTGCGGCAACTTTCTTCAAGGTAATGTCCGCATCGCCAGCAGGTGGACGATCCGGCTCTCCTGGCTGTGTGGGAGTAGTGACCAATTTTCTTGGCGCATAATATCCGAAGAAGCTCTGGCGGCCTTTAACGCTGGATTTTGCGAAAACCGCCCACTTTGCGGCATCATCCTCAACGACCGTAGCAACCGTTCCCTGGGCGGCGTATTTCTCGATCTGCTTCTGGAACTCCGCGTCCTCCTTGGCTTTTTCCTTTAGCATCCAATCGATATAGCCAAGATAGGTTTCATAGGTGTCGGCGTTGGCAAAACCACCGGCGTCAATGTCACCGTCGCCCTCGCCCTTGAAGGTCTGGTGGTCCCATACATAGGTCTGCGCGGCCATGAACAGGCTGCCGGGGATCTCTCCTTTGTAATCGACAATGTAGGTCATCATCCATTTGAAGTTTTCAAGCTGCTGGGCATCCAGCTCACCCATGCCGCTCTGCGCCAGCGCCGTTTTCAGCACGGTATCCGCGTCCGCTCCGGTGGCGGAGGTATAGGTGTAGCTATTCAGAAAGCTGGCAGTGCCCCAGCGGTAGCCGTAGCCGCGGTCAAGGCAGTAAAGCAGCTTGCCTGCCGCCATAGGAGGCTTATAGCTGTAGGGAGTCCCGTCATGGAGCAGTCGTGTTGTCCAGTAGTTGGTGTTGTCGGTGGGCTTGATGCCCGTTCCGCTGCCGGATGCGGCCAGTGCGGAAGTCTGAAGCAGCGTCAATAATGTCATAATGACAAGAAACGCCGACATGATCCTTGTTCTCAATGCTTTCAAGGTTGGTTCCTCCTTATTGTCATTTAGAAATAATGGAGAAGCAGACCGATTTCTCGATCTGCTTCTCGTTGATGTGATTTGATTTTACTTGGCTGCCGGAGCATCCACCCAGCTTATGGAGTAGCCATTCCACAGGAAGAGCTGGACGCAGTACCAGCAGTCAAGTCCGTTTTCATCCCTGCCCTTTGCCAAGCCAACGCCGATCTCTCCATAGTCGGCATTTGTCATATTCTTTCTGTGTCCATCTGAGTTGGACCATAGAAGGACCGCTCGTTCATGCAAGGTCGTGTTCTGCTGGGCCAGATAAATAAGGGGGATTTGACAAATGTTCTCCCCGACATATTTGCAGTCCGTGACCGTGGTATATTTCCTCCCGTCCGGGCGTGTGTGGGAATATGCGCCGCTGGCAGCCATTTCATCGGCCCGCACCTGCGCCGCCTGCATGAGCTTGTCGCTGGTGGTCAGGGCCGCGATGCCGTTTTCCTTTCGGAGCGCGTTGGTGCGGTCAATGATGTCCTGTTTCATGGCGTCCACATCGGCATCATTGGCAGGGGCTGTGGGTTCTGGCTGCGATTCCGGTTTATCGGGTTCTGCCTTTGCTGGCGCTTCACCGGTGTAGGGCTTTCCGCTTTCTACCTGCACACAACCGTTGACCGCGTCCCAGTATACATTGAAACCGACCTGTTCGCCCATGTCCCGCAGCTTCACATAGTTGTGTCCCGCAATGTTGTAGGCTTCCATTTCCACCTGCTGACCATCCACAAAGATGGGCTGCCAGGTCGGTTCTGCCGCGATCCCGGCTGCGACTGCGATAGAGCCGCCGGTCAGCGCCGCGCCGATCACCATGCCGGTGAGCATCATACTGACATTCTTTCTCACATTTTTGCTCTCGTTCATCTTTCTGCCTCCATTCTAACTGTGCATGTGGGAAAATCTTCTTCGCAGCTTCACCATATCACAAGTGAGGGGCAGAAGTCGAACAGAACTGATTCGGCAAAAGGGAGAAAGATCAAGTTTCCGCTGCGGTAACGCACCAGCGCTGGTCCCGCTGGTTGCGGACGCAGGTGTAGAGCGTCAGCATATTTTCGCCGGAGTCCGCAAGGCCGCTGCGATCCGTTTCGCTGACCTTGAAAACATCCGTTACCTTGTAGGTGCGGGTGCCCAGCTTGGTGGTCAACGTGATTTTATCCCCGATGTCCAGCGTGTGGATCTGGCCGAAGTAGCTGTTGGCGCCCCGGTTATGAGCGGCGAGGCAGACGTTGCCGTTCCAGATGGAGGTGTCCTCGAAGTGTCCGACACCTTTGGCAAGCGTCTTGCTGCCCGTTCCCTGATAAATACGGACGCTCAGATCCAGCGTGGGGATCTCCAATCTACCGAGGGAGCCGTTTTTGTAATAGAGGTCGCTTGTCACCTCCGTGAACAGCACAGTGGGCTGATAGCCGCTGCCGCCAATCACCGTGCTGCCGTGTGTGACAACAGCGGCGGCGCTGCCGCCACTGACCGCGCCGGACGCGGGAACACCACCGGGGGCAAGGTTGGGCGTGAGGTATTCGCCGGTATGGAGGGCGTTCATGCTCTCCGAGCCGAAAACAGGCGGAATGAGCGCTGCGTTTTTGCTCATGTCGGCATTTTTCATAGCGCCGCCGTCCGCCGTGTGGATGACCTCAATAGATGTGTCCTTGCCGAAGTCATAATCGTCCGGCGCGGCGATACTGTATTCCAGCGCATACGCCGGAGCCGCCAGAGCTGCTGTCATGCAAAGGCTCAGGCAAAGGGTGATGATCTTTTTCATTCTGTATCCTCCTCATCCGCGTTTTCTTTTCTGTGCTTCACCAGCAGCGCGCCGCCGACGCCCGCGCCTGCCGCGGCCACGATCCCAATGGGAATGAGCACATAAGACCAGCGGAAAGCGGATGCCGTGGCGGGTGTCTCCGCAGACTCCGTGGGCTGGATGGGCGTTCCCTCAAAGATAGCCACATAGCGGACACGGTTCAAGGCGATCCGGCTGACGGTTCCGGTATAATCCGCCGTGACGGTATAGCCTTTCACATAGCTGCTGGTGGCGCTGCCGGAATAGGTGGCAACGGCCGTGTAGCGGTCTGCCACAGCGTAGCCGTCCAGATTGGCGGTGTTGTCCGTCTGCCACTGGATGTCCGTGAGCGTTAGAGTCCTGCCGCCATCCTCAATGCTCTTGGGGATGTACTGTGTATCCTGCTCGGCAAGATTGGGGTAGCTGCGCTTGGTGGAGATTTCCTTGGTGGAGCTGCCGTAGCCGGACGGCTCCACCTGCACGGTATCAAGTCGGAGCGTCAGGGTCCCCATGAGACCGTCATCCGTGATGAATTCCCGCTCCTGTGGCAGCAGCGCCAACACAGATTCCATATCTTTCTTGGCGCTTTCAACGGAAATGTGCTCCGTATGCTGACGGCTCTCATTTTCCGGAAGCTCCTGCTTCAAAAGGTCTGTCATGGTGTAGTGGAAACCGTCCTGTCGGAAGTCCGAGCGGGGGATACCGGCAGGATCATCTTCGGGGCTCAGATCATAGATCTTTTTCAGTTCCGTGCCATCGTCACTGCGGACGATGGCGGTGGGGTAGCAGACCTTGGCGTTCGGCACCGCAGGCTCGAAGTCCGCTGCCAGCGCGGTGGGCGTCAGCGTCAGGGTCAGGCACAGCGCCGCGGCGCAAAGGGAAAGCATTCGTTTCATGTTGTTATCCTCCTACAATAATAATTACGGTTTAAGGCGCGGCAGCCAGCCGCGTCTTTTTCCATCTCAAAGCCGAAGCTGTTAGAATGGGAGAGTATAGTGATTTCTTGTCTGCTCCAGCAGGAGGTCATATTCCCAAGGCTCCACTTCTAAGGAGAGGTAGGCCCCATCCTTCGTCATGCCGTCTACCCGGTAGCGCAGCACCAGGGGAAGCTGCCGCTGCTTTTTCACATCCTGGGGTGAGAGCCAGCCAGTGCCTCCCACAAAAACAGCACGGATGGCGGAATCGTAGTTTTCTTCATAGCCCTGCCAGAGAAGGGCCTCCCGCAGTTCTTTCCGCAGCTTCTTGCGCTGGGGAACGGGTATCAGGCGCTCCGGCTCCAGCAGAAAACGGGGACGCAGGCTTTCCAAGCAAATATCCAGCGCGTCTTTCAGGGCGGGATTCTTTTTCGTCAAGCCGCCGCGCCGGTAATCTGCCGCCAGCACATCCTCACCCTGGGCATCGCCGGGGAAAAGACGCACACAGCGGATGAGCTCATAGGCGTGGGCATCATCCGCCATGCCGAGGACGCGGGCCCCATCCATAGGGAGTGTCCGATAATGGGAAATCGCATCATTCAATGTAGAAAAACGCTTCACACCCCAGCCGGATCTTCCGGGCCGAAGATCGTCCACGGTGTAATAGGTCATGCTCATGCAAGTATCCTCCTCACTTCATTTTCATGCCGCCCATTGTGGGGGCATCCGTCTGTTCCTGCATTTTCAACTCCTCCAGCTTTTCCCGCGCCCATTCCGGCAGGAATTTGACATCCAGTACGCCGATGAAATCCTCCCGGTTCCATCTGGCTGTTTCGCCGTCTGAGAGGCAGGTGGCAAAGACTGCTCGACCACTGGAATGCGGCTCGCATCCAAAACCGCTCCGAGCATACAGAAGTTGGTAATCCTGCCCCCAATACTGCTCCCGCAGTACATCCGGTGACAGCACCAGCACCTTTCCGGTGAAGTCCTGCTTCGCACGGTCACCAACGCAGTGCTCCGCGCCAAACAGATTCAGCGCCTGCACCGCCTTGCGGTAGAAAGTGACGAAGCCATCCAGCACGGCCGGATGGCTTCGGACAACAAAATCGCTGTTGTGGTTGATGTCTTTGGGAATGCAGGCGCGCTCCGCCCACTGCTTGTTGGCATGGCCGAAACGCCCATCCCACTTGAGTTCGTGCAGGGTGTTGGCAAGCACCCATGCGGTGCGCTTGTAGCCGTATTCCTCCAGCACCGGCGTGAGGCAGTCCTTGTTCAGATGCATTCCGTCGAAATTCTGACGGATGGTGTCCTCGATGGCGTTGCGGCAGGCGATGTTCGCCTTGTGGCTCTCCCGCCAGAGGGAAAGCTCGTTCCGATCTCTCGCCTCGGCAGAGGAATAGGGGTAGAGATAGGTGTCATTCATTCTGAGATCTCCTCCTTTTCCAGCAGGCGGCATACGCCCTCCATCCGCACACCGGAATCCTCCAGCATGGTGCGAACATCATCGTCCAGCTCGTCGATGAGCACATCCGCGGCGGTTTTCTCCGCTGCCTGCACGATGACTCTGCCCTCCTCTACAAAGGACTCCAGCGCGGCAGTGGGCGAGATCCCCGCCTCCGCCAGCTGGCAGGGCGGAATTTCAAGGCCGGAGCAGTGGGGTTCGTGTTCACAGGCGCCGCACGCCGTTTCCGTCATTCCGGTCTCCATTGCCATCTGGCTTCGCTCCGCCAGACGGGAGATCAGCTGCGGCGTTACGGTGGAAAGCAGAGAAATGGTTTTCAGCAGCTCTGCCACGGTGGGATCTCCCGGCAGCAACAGAACACAGCCGCTGTCGGTATGGAGGATCAGGTCGCTGACATCTGCAAGGCCGGAGAGCTGCAGCGCGGCGCGGGGAATGGTAAGGGTCTTGTTCGCGGGGTCATGGTTCAAATGGAATTTCATGATGTTTGCCTCCTCTTTTTTTGATTTGTTTAACATTTCAATGGGCACTTTGGCTCGTGGATCATCTCATAGCGGGTATCGCCGTCACCGCCCAGCAGGTTTTCCAAGGAGAGCTGCCAGCAAGCCTTGCGGGGATCATAGTTCGTGATGATGATTTCCTCATATTCACTTCCTGCCCTTTGCGACATACTGTTTGGGCGCGAGGTCCGGAAAATAAAGCAACCATCTTGATAGAGATCGCAAATGTATTCCTGATAGTTATACGAAACAATAAAGTAACCCTCACTCCCGATGAGCACATCGTGAAGCCGCTGGTGATCCTTCAGCGGAAACTCTACCGGATAGCAGCCCTCTGCCATATAGTAGGGCGGATCGCAGTAAAGTACGGCATTCTTCCTGTCATATTGGCGAATCAGCTCCTCAAAGTCCTTATTCTCAATGACAACATTGGCCAGCCTGCGGGAGCACTCCCAAATCAGATGGAAGAAGCGGCGGATATCGCAGGGCTTACCGCCGAAGGACTTGGCGCCGCCGCTGAAACTGTATCGCACCAGCTTGAAGTAATCCGCGGCACGGCGAATATCTCCGCGTGGCGCGCGTTCCAACATGAGGGCACGGATGGCTTCCGCGTCGGGAGGATCTAAGAATACCTCAGTCAGATCCATTTCCTCCTGCAGGTAATCATCCGTGATCTCATCCTTTGAGAAAAATTTATAGAGGACGTTGAAGTCATCCCGTGTGTTCAGCGGCAGGAACCCCAATTCCGCTAAGAGCGCCATGGTACGGTTCTTCACGCAGCAGAAGAGGTTCGTTAGATTTCCGTTGTAGTCATTGTAGACCTCCATACAGCCCCGCTGGATAGGACGGCTCATTGTCACCGTGCCGCTGCCACCGAACACATCGATGAAACGCTTATAGTGATCCGGCATCAGCTTGTTGATGATCCACAGCAGCTTGCCCTTACCGCCTACCCAGGGGATAAAGCTGCTCAAGCGCTATCACCTCCCTCCAGCGGCAGGGAGAGCTGACCGGTATCCTCATAGTCCGGCAGGGCTCCGATCATACCGCGCGCCGCGGCGGCGATCTTGTTGACGCGGCTTTGAAGCTGGAGGGCGGTGCGGCGAATTTCCTCTGAGGTAGCGGCATAGTAGTATCCGCCCTCAAAGCTGCAAATAGGGATACGCTCAACGCGCAGAACGTTAACCGCTCGGCGCAATTCAGAACCGCGCATCCCGAACGCATATTCCAGTTCTCGGCTGGTGACCGCGTTTGCTTCGCCTTTGTGGTATTGGTCAAGATATTCCGCGAGGATTTTGTTGATCGGCACATTTGCTCCTTTCCGGGGTTGTACTCCCGGAGGAAGGGACAATGCGCGTAAAAAGAAGGGGCCGCTTTCCCCATCCGGGAATACGGCCCCTATAATGATCCTGATCCGCGTTCGCGGGTCAAGACGGTGTTATTTCATTTTCATTTCCATTTTCTGTTTCTGCGGGGGATACCGCACATAGTCGCTGCCAATGAACACGCCGGGATGCGCGTCCTCATAGCGGCAGCCCAGCGCGCCCAGATCCATGTACTCGTACAGCTCTTCCGGGACGGTGGTTTCGTTGGCAAGATAATATCTGCCCAGCGCGGCGTAGCTGTTGACGCCCTTGAGAACCGTGTAATCACTCAACTGCTCCGGTGAATTTGCAAGGATCTCCCCAGCCTCCGTCTCGCCCTTTTGCAGAACCATGGCGGAGAGAATCGTCTTTTCGTCCTTGGTCAGAGCGCCCATCCTGCGGCGGGCCACTTCGAATTCCTTCCGCGTCTTGAGCGGCAAGGAGAGCTTATACTTTTCTTGAAATTGTTCCTTGTTCATTTCATTTTCATTTCCATTTTTTGTGTTTCCTGCATTGGTGTCAGCATGGGCTGATAGTCCGCACGGCGCAGCAGGCCGTAAGGCGAGAGGACGGCGTTGTCCTCCTTGATGAGGTCGCAGCCGTAGGCGTAGAGGTTCACATGGGAGAGCAGCAGCTCTGCCGAGTGGTCATCCGTCATGAAGCGCAGGCGGTCAATGGCTGTTTCCTGCGGGGAACTCGAGTCTGGCGTGAGGATGTAGTCCGCCAGATGCTCCGTCAGGAACAGGGCGGTTTCGATGTCCCGTACCTCAAACTGCTCCAGCAGCGCTTTCAGCTTTGGGAGTTGCACCTGTCGGGCAGGGATGTCCTTCACCGCTTTGGTAAACTCGTTGAAGGATTCCATTTCCATGGGTAGGTCGGCAAATGTTGCCACATTGGGGATGATGCCGTCATAGTTGAGGACAACGGTGTTTTCCCAATTCAAGGTGCCGAGCTGCTCCTGCGCCGCAGCCAGCGTTTCTTCTGACGCGGGCAGATCCAGCACCGCCGTGCGGTCGCCGCCGAAGTCAGGGCACAGGCCGAGGGTCAGCCGAAAGAGGTATCCCGGCTTTCCCGGCAGCGTCTTTTGAACGGGCGGCACGGTGGTCAGCTCGCCATCCCGCAGTACATACAGACTGTTCACAAAAACGCCGTTTTCGCTGCATCGCATCATTCTTCCGATGCCGGCGAAGTCCAGCATTTCGAACACCTCGTTGGATATGCCCTCCAGTTCCGGCACAAAGTCGTTTTCCGCGTAGAAGCGGCCAAGCTGGGCGTCATCCGCGGCCTCCACCACATGATAGCAGTCTGTTTTTGCGCTGACCGCC
>NZ_JBQKJL010000012.1:0-88334 GCF_052117285.1 Lawsonibacter sp. LCP25S3_E2 | reverse complement strand
CACGAAATGATGCTTTTGTCAAGCCCTGTTTTGAATTATTACGAAAAAAATCCTCCTACCCTCTCATTTCTGAGGGTAGGAGGATTTGTCAGCTTAACTTACTGACATTGGGCGAAAGCCGGGGCGCTTTTTCTGCTTTGGAACACATGACCTTGCTCCAAAAACGAAAATCCCGGCGCCTGCTCCAAGGCGCCGGGGTTCCCGTTGAAAAAGAGGATTAAAATGAAACGAACTGTCTCTTGCAGATGTTATGATACGGGAAAGTTATTAACAATTCCATCCCCAGTTGTTACAAAAGAATTAAATACATTCCAAAATTTCCGAAAAACCAACCTTCGCAGCAAAAAGTTTTCCACATCTTCCCCCACAATGGAGGAAAGGCTGATGGAGCGACCCATCAGCCTTTCAAGAAATTGGAGGATAGAATGAAAAGATGTTCTTGCCTTGCGAGTATGAGTATATCCAAGAATCATTAAAAAAGTTCTCTGCAAATGTTACAAAAGAATTAAATCTTTTCCTCAGCGCAGAGTTTCAAAAAAGCGCTGGAGAATCTCCTCGCACGGCCCGGTCAGCGGCCCCTGATAGATCCTGGGATGGTGGTTGAAGCGCTCCTCAAAGAGGTTCAGGACCGACCCGCAGCACCCGGCCTTTTCATCTTTGGCTCCATAGCGCACCTCTTCCACACGGGCGTTGATGATCCCCCCGGCGCACATGGGGCAGGGCTCCAGGGTCACATAGAGGGTGCAGCCGTGCAGCCGCCAGCTTCCCGTCCGCTGGCAGGCGTCCCGGATGGCATCCAGCTCCGCGTGGGCGGTGGCATCTCCATTGGCCTCCCGGCGGTTCCGGCCCCGGCCGATGATCTCTCCGTCCCGGACAATGACACAGCCCACCGGCACGTCCCCGTCCGCCTGGGCCTCCTGGGCCAGCTCCAGAGCCTTTCCCATATAGTATTCGTGGTCCATTTCCCTTCTCCCGCCTTTTTTGCTGTTTTCTCCAGTGTACCCCATCCCGCCGTTTTTCGCAACCGGAAAGCGGGAGCTTACTTGTACTGGGCGCAAAATCGTGATACAATAGCCAGCGAATTTAGAGACAGAGGATTTTCGCCTATGACTACCTATTTTGCCGGAACATTTGATATTGCCGTCATCGGGGCGGGACACGCAGGCATCGAGGCTGCTCTGGCCGCTGCCCGGATGGGCCTTAAAACCCTGTGCTTCACCGTCAATCTGGACGCGGTGGGCAACATGCCCTGCAACCCCGCCATTGGCGGCACCGGGAAGGGCCACCTGGTCCGGGAGCTGGACGCCCTGGGGGGTGAGATGGCCCGTGCCGCGGACAAGGCCTGCATTCAGTACCGCCTTCTGAACCGGAGCAAGGGCCCTGCCGTCTGGTCCCTCCGGGCCCAGGCCGACCGCCGGGAATATCAGAAAATTATGAAGCACACCCTGGAAAAGCAGGAAAACCTGTGGGTGAAGCAGGCAGAGGTGGTGGAGATCCTCACGGAGAATGGAGCCGTGTCCGGGGTGGTCACCCACACGGGGGCCACCTACGCCGTAAAGGCCGCCGTGGTGGCCACCGGCACCTACCTGGGCGGCCGCATCGTGGTGGGGGAGGTGGTCCGGGACTCCGGACCGGACGGCCTGTCTGCCGCCCTGCCCCTGACCCAGAGCCTTCTGAAGCTGGGCTTATCCATCCGCCGGTTTAAAACGGGAACACCCCCACGGGTCAACGCCCGGTCGGTGGATTTCTCCAAAATGGAGCTCCAGGTGGGGGACGAGGACGGCCAGGCCTTCTCCTTCCAGACCGAGACACCCCCCAAAAATCAGGCGGTATGCTACCTCACCTACACCAACCAGCACACCCATGACATCATCCGGGCCAATATGCACCGCTCCCCTCTGTTTGACGGCACCATTGAGGGAGTAGGCCCCCGGTACTGCCCCTCCATTGAGACCAAGGTGGACCGCTTCCCGGACAAGGAGCGCCACCAGCTGTTTATCGAGCCTATGGGCCTGGACACCGAGGAGCTGTACATCCAGGGTTTTTCCTCCTCGCTGCCCGAGGAGGTACAGATCCAGATGCTCCACACCATCCCCGGCCTGGAGCAGGCGGAAATGACCCGGTGCGCCTACGCCATCGAATATGACTGCGTGGACCCCACCCAGCTGGAGGCCACCCTGGAAGTCAAGTCCGTCCCCGGCCTCTACGGGGCGGGACAGTTCAACGGCTCCTCCGGCTATGAGGAGGCCGCCGTCCAGGGGTTCGTGGCCGGGGTCAACGCAGCCCTGAAGATTTTGGGTAAGCCCCCCTTTATCCTGCGCCGGGACCAGGGGTACATCGGCGTGCTCATTGACGACCTGGTGACCAAGGGCACCAATGAGCCCTACCGGATGATGACCTCCCGCACGGAGTACCGGCTCCTGCACCGCCAGGACAACGCCGACCGGCGGCTCACCCCCCTGGGCTATGAATTGGGCCTGATTTCCCGGACACAATATGAAGCGGTGCTGGAAAAGTACCGCATGGTGGACAAAGAGGTACAGCGCCTGGAGCGCACGGGCACACCCCCCTCTCCCGAGCTTAACAAGCTGCTGGAGGACCGGGGCGAACCCCCGGTGAAGGACGGGGCCCGGCTCAGCGACCTGCTCCGCCGCCCCCGGCTCACCTATGCCGACCTCACCCCCTTTGACCCTCAGCGGCCCCAGCTTCCCCCCAAGGTCGTCAGCGAGGCGGAGATCACCATCAAGTACGCCGGCTACATCGACCGCCAGCTGCGCCAGGTAGAGGAGGTCAAGCGCCTGGAGGAGCGGCCCCTGCCCCCAGACCTGGACTATCTGTCCATCTCCGGCCTTCGCCTGGAGGCCCGGCAGAAGCTCTCTGCCATCCGGCCCCGGAACCTGGGCCAGGCCAGCCGGGTGTCCGGCGTGTCCCCCGCAGATGTGGCGGTCCTGATGGTCTATTTGAAGCAGGGGGAGGAGAGAGGAGGTAGCGCTCATGGAACTGAGGCAAATTAAGGGAAACACCTGGGTGGCGGAGGCCATGGAGCTCATCCCCTTCTATAAACTGGACGAGAGCCGGTGCATCCTGCTGGATACCGGACTGTTGGAGGAACGGGAGGAGCTGGAGCAGGCCCTTTTGTCCCAGGGCCTTCGCCCGGTGGGCGTTCTCTGCTCCCACGCCCATGTGGACCACTGTGGAAACAGTGGGTATTTTCAGCAGAAATACGGCACAAAGATTGCCCTCACTGCCCCGGAAGCCGCCATGTGTGCCAACATTTTGACCCTGAAATGTTACTTTCTCACGCTGCCCCCGGATATGGTCGCTCGGGAATCCTCCTGCATGGTCCACACTCCCGATGTGATCATCCCCCCAGAGGACGGGACCTTTTCCTTCTGCGGAGCAGACTTTCAGATCCTCCACACCCCCGGCCACTCCGCCGGGCACATCTGTACCATCACCCCGGACCATGTGTGCTACACCGCCGATGCCCTGCTCAGCCACGAAATGCTGAAAGCAAAACTGCCCTATAACCTCAGTCATCAGGCCGCTGCAGACAGCCGGGAAAAGCTCCGGGGCCTTTCCTGTGCGCAGTATATCATGGCCCACCGGGGAACCTGTTCCCAGGAGGAGCTGGAGGAGCTTGTGGACGAAAACCAGGCCCTCCTGCGCCGCCGGGCGGAGGAAATTCTCTCCCTTATCCACCGGCCCATGTCCGCCAGCCAGATCAATGAGGCTGTGTGCATCCAGGACGAGCTTTTTACCAAAAAGCCCCGGCGGGCCCTGCGCTTTGAGCGCAACATCCGCTTCTTTGTGGAGTACCTCACCGACCGGGGACTGCTGGAGACCATCTGCCAAAACGGCATCGTCTATTACCGCCGCCCGGCAGAAGGGGAAGAACCTTCCACCTGATGGTGTGGACACCGGAAATTTGTCCACAACTTGTGGTAGTTTTTCCCGGTTTCGGGGAAAATTTCGGGAAAGTCTTGCAATCTATCCACATTTGTGGTACAATCTTCTGTACTTCCGGGCATTTCCGGTCAATTTTGTGAAATACTTGCCCCCCAGGGGCCTTGAAAGGAACGAGAACAAATGGAAACGCTGAATCTGATCCTTACCATCGTCCAGGTCCTGTGTGGGCTGGCTGTCATCGCTGTGGTCATGCTCCAGTCCGGCAAGAGCGCCGGCCTGTCCGGAGCCATTGCCGGCGGCGCCGATACCTTCCTGTCCAAGAACAAGGCCAAGAGCGTGGATGCCAAGCTGGCTAAGATGACCAAGTGGGTGGCCATCGTCTGGATCCTGCTGACCCTGATCCTGTGCATCATCTGATAAACGTTCAAACAGCCCGGTCAAAAGACCGGGCTGTTTTTTATTCTTCCAAATCATGTGCCCCGGCCATTGGCCGGGGCACGTTCCTTGGTTATTTCATATCGTGGCGGTTGAGCAGACTCTGCTTGATGTCCCACAGCTTCTGGCTCAGGTCCACATAGTAGTTGTGGGGATTTTCAAAGCGCTTGACCTCATCCCACAGGGAATCCACCTGCCGTTGGCAGTAGGCCCGGCTGGCCTGCAGGTCGGGGACCTGATAGACCAGCTCGCCCTTCTGGAAAATGGGCACCATCAGTTCCCGTGCTTCAATGTTGGTAAAGGTCTTCCGCTTCCAGGTGGCATCGGGGTCAAAGAGCTCCAGAGGCGCGTCAAAGTCAAACTCCTCATCGTGGAGGCAGATGAGGTCTGCCTCCGCCTTTCCGGTGTCCTTGGAGAAGATGCGGTACACCTTCTTGAAGTGGGGGGTGGTGATCTTGGCGGGATTTTCGCTGATCTTGATCTTGGGAATGATGTTCCCCTGGTCATCTTCAATGGCGGCCAGCTTATACACTCCGCCGAACACCGGCTCACTGCGGGAGGTGATGAGCCGCTCGCCCACGCCGAAGGAGTCGATCCGCGCCCCCTGGCGCACCAGATCCCGGATGATATACTCATCCAGGGCGTTGGACACCACGATCTTGCAGTCGGTCAGACCGGCATCGTCCAGCATCTGCCGGGCCTTTTGAGACAGATAGGTCAGATCGCCCGAGTCCAGCCGGATGCCGCACTTGGTGATCCCCTGGGGGAGAAGGACCTCCTGGAAGGCCCGGATGGCGTTGGGCACACCGGATTTCAGCACGTTGTAGGTGTCCACCAACAAGGTGGCATTGTTGGGATACAGCTGGCAGTAGGTTTTAAAGGCGGTATACTCATCGGGGAACATCTGCACCCAGGAGTGAGCCATGGTCCCGGTAGCGGGAGAGCCGTACCGCTGATCGGCCATGGTGCAGGCGGTGGCGGCGCAGCCGGCAATGTAGCTGGCCCGTGCACCCAGCAGGGCTCCGTCCGAACCCTGGGCCCGGCGGGAACCGAACTCCGCCACAGGCCGCCCCTCCGCCGCCCGGACGATCCGGTTGGATTTGGTGGCAATAAGGCTCTGATGGTTCAGGGTGAGCAGCACAAAGGTCTCCACAAACTGGGCCTGAATGGCGGGGGCCCGGACGGTGAGAATGGGCTCGTTGGGGAAGACCGGAGTCCCCTCGGGCACCGCCCAGATGTCGCCGGTAAATTTAAAGTGTTTCAGGAAGTCCAAAAACGCCTCGTTAAAGCAGCCCTTGCCCCGCAGGTACTCCAGATCCTCCTCATCAAAGCACAGGTCCTGAATGTATTCCACCACCTGGGCAAGGCCGGCGGCGATGGAAAAGCCGCCCTTATCGGGGACGGAGCGGTAAAATACATCAAAGTAGCAGATGCGGTCTTTCAGGCCGGTCTGGAAATAGCCGTTGGCCATGGTCAGCTCATAAAAGTCGCAGAGCATGGTAAGATTGGTCTTCGCTTTCATCGCGGAAAGCCTCCTTCAAGGGGGGGTGACAAGACACCCGATTTCTATTTATTATACCCTTTGCCAAAAGAAAAGGCAAGGAAAAGCATAAAAATCCCCTGCAGCCCCCCTTTCCCGCTGGGGGGAGGGTGGAAGTGTTCCGGCTTTCCCTTTCGGCCAGACCGCCTGAAATGATCAAACGCCCCGTATTTTATCAGCATAAAATACGGGGCGTTTTTCTTACTGTTTCTTCTTGGAAGCCTCGCGCATCCGTTCGCCGTGGTCCAGGATCCGCTTGCGCAGACGCAGGTTCTCAGGGGTGCACTCCAGCAGCTCATCATCTGCCAGGAACTCCAGGCACTGCTCCAGAGACAGGGTCCGGGGAGTCACCAGGCGCAGGGCCTCATCAGAGCCGGAGGCCCGCATGTTGGTCAGCTGCTTCTTCTTGCACACGTTGACGGAGATGTCCTCGTTCTTGGGGGTAACGCCCACCACCATGCCGGCGTAGACAGGCGTGCCCGGACCAATGAACAGGCTGCCGCGCTCCTGGGCATTGTAAAGGCCGTAGGTCACAGCTTCGCCGGTCTCGAAGGCCACCAGGGAGCCGGTGGAACGGCGGCTGATCTCGCCCTTCAGGGGCTGGTAGCTGTCAAAGACGGAGGCCATGATGCCCTCGCCCTTGGTGTCGGTCAAAAACTCATTCCGGTAGCCGAACAGGCCGCGGGAGGGGACCAGGAACTCTACCTTCATCCGGTCGCCCACGGGATTCATCTCCAGCAGGTCGCCCTTGCGGGAGCCGATCTTCTCCATCACCGCGCCTACACAGTCGGCGGGGACATCCACCACCAGGCGCTCCACAGGCTCGCACTTCACGCCGTCGATCTCCTGGTAGAGCACACGGGGGGGAGAGACCTGAAGCTCATAGCCTTCCCGGCGCATGGTCTCGATGAGGATGGACAGGGACATCTCGCCCCGGCCGGCCACATTGAAGGAATCGGTGGAACCCTCCACCTCGGTGACCCGGAGGGACACGTCCTTCATGGTCTCCCGGAACAGGCGCTCCCGCAGCTGGCGGCTGGTGACAAACTTGCCCTCCCGGCCGGCAAAGGGGGAGTCGTTGACGGAGAAGGTCATCTCAATAGTGGGGGCGGAGATCTTTACAAACTCGATGGGCTCGATGCACTCGGGGGCGCAGATGGTATCGCCGATGGTGATCTCGCCCATGCCGCTCATGGCGATGATGTTGCCCGCCTCCGCCTGCTGCACGGGGACCTTGGCCAGGCCGTCAAACTCATAGAGGGTGGCCGCCTTGGCCTTCTTAGCGGGGGCATCGGGATCGTGGTAGTTGCACACAGCGATCTCCTGGTTCTGCTTAATGACGCCCCGCTCAATGCGGCCGATGGCGATCCGGCCCACAAACTCGTTGTAGTCGATGGAGGAGACTAGCATCTGGAAGGGGGCCTCCAGGTCCACCTCGGGGGCGGGGATATACTCCACAATAGCGTCAAACAGGGGCTTCAGGTCGCTGCCGGCCACGTCAGGCTGGACAGAAGCGGTACCCTGGCGGCCGGAGCAGAAGAGCATGGGGGAGTCCAGCTGCTCGTCGGTGGCATCCAGGTCCATCAGCAGCTCCAGCACCTCGTCAATGACCTCGTACACCCGCTGGTCGGGGCGGTCGATCTTGTTGACCACCACGATGACCCGGTGGCCCAGCTCCAGGGCCTTGCTCAGCACAAAGCGGGTCTGGGGCATGGGGCCCTCGGCGGCGTCCACCAGCAGGATGACGCCATTGACCATCTTCAAAATGCGCTCCACCTCGCCGCCGAAGTCGGCGTGGCCCGGAGTGTCCACAATGTTGATCTTAATATCGCCGTACTGTACAGCGGTATTTTTGGCCGTAATGGTGATGCCGCGCTCCCGCTCCAGGTCGTTGGAGTCCATGACCCGGTCCACCACGGTCTGGTTCTCTCGGTATACGCCCGACTGCTTGAGCAGCTCGTCTACCAGGGTGGTCTTGCCATGGTCGACGTGGGCAATAATTGCTACGTTTCTCAGTTTTTCATTCCGCATGGAAGCTGCACCTCTCTTGGATTTCTCAACGATTGGCTATTATACCTCTATTTTCTCCAAAACGCAACCAGGAGAAGAAAAAAATTATGAACCAGGAACCTTTTTGCCTCTTTTTCGTCTGTTTCCCATAGAAGGACCTGTTCCATGGATTTCAAGAATGGAAAAAATGTTCGAATTTCTCTTGACATTATGGAACGTTTGTTGTATTTTATAGCCAGAGGCACGAATTTTGTTGTAAGATGTCAGAATAGTCCGTTTTTTCGGACTATCTTTCCCATAAAATTTGGTCAAAACGAAACGGAGGGATCTCGCATGAAAACGGTCTACTACGCCACTTCCAATTTCATTCGCCATGAGGGCAACCTGGTGGATTTGTCTGAGTTCCGCCGTAAGCTCGCCCTGACCCAGGAGGGGAGCCTGGCCCCCAAACTGGAGCACCACAGTCAGCCGGCTCCGGTGCAAAAGCCCCAGCTCACCCTTTTGCCCTCCACCGGAAAAAAGCGCGGCCGGCGCCGGGAATGGGCCGCCTGGGTGCTGGACGCCTGTGCCAGTCTGGGTGTGATCGTCATGACCCTCTCCTTTGCACTGAACCTCTTTTAAGTCCGGCTCCCCTTCTTCCGTTTCGTAATTCGTTATAGTCTGGACAAGATTTGTTAAAAGAATGCCGGGAAAACCTCCCGGCATTCTTTTTTTGTACAATTTTTTCCACGCTTTTTGGGCAAAGGGGTTGACGGCAAAAATAAATTTGTGTATAGTATTGTTACCGTTTTGTAACTCTTATTGCAACTTTGTCATTTTTTCTTTGACAGAAGCGAGGTAACCCCAGATGGAACAGCTTCAGGCGCGGCTTCAGGAACTTGCCGCCAAACTAAATGAAACATTTACCTCCCTTTGGGAGCGAATTGACCAGTCCCCCCGGAAGAAAAAGCTTATGCTCTACTACAAGGTAGGCCGGGAGTGGTCCCGCATCCACATTCGCCGCTGGACCCACCTCTTTCACGGGGCGGCGGCGGGCAACCGGGCCGTAGGCCCCATTACATTTATTTTGGTCTCGGCTGCCTTAGGCTCTGCCCTTACCCTGACCACCCTCTATTCCACCAGCTATGCCGTGGTGGTGGATGGGGAGCAGGTGGGCGTGGTGGCCGATCAGAGCATTGTGGACCACGCCATCGCCACCGTGGAAAACCAGGGCTCCCAGCTGCTGGGCTATGATTACCAGGTGGAAGCCCAGGTGGATTATGAATTTGGCCTTACCTTAAAAAGCGATCTCAACGACGAGCAGACCATCCGCAATTATTTCTATGAACAGCTCAACGAGGTAAGCGATGAACTGCGGGCCTATGAAGTGGTGGTGGACGGCCGCGCCATCGGCGCGGTGAAGGATGAAAACTCCCTGTCCAACATGCTGGATGATCTGAAGGACCAGTACACCACAGAAAATACCGTAAAAACGGAGTTTGTAGAAAACCTGCAGGTGCGTAACGTCTATGCTGTGGAGGACCTGATGACCACCGACGAGATGCGCCAGGCCCTGGAGGCCAACTCCACCGGCGAAACCACCTATACGGTGGAAAAGGGCGATACCTTCAACGCCATCGCCTATGCCAACGACATGTCCGTCAGCGATTTAAAGGCCCTGAACCCCGGCATCGACATCAACCGCCTGATGATCGGGGACGTGCTGAACGTAAAGGAACAAATCCCCACCCTCTCGGTCCAGACCCTGGACCACGAGGTTTACACCCAGGCCATTGAATGCCCGGTGGAAACCGTGGAGGACAGCTCCATGTATAAGGGCGACAGCAAGATCATTACCCAGGGGGAGGAGGGCGAAGCCCAGATCGAAGCCGATGTGGTCTATGTGAACGGCTACGAGCAGGAACGGACCATCATCAGCTCCACCACCCTGCGGGAGCCCACCACCACCGTCAAGGCCGTGGGTACCAAGGAAAAGCCCAAGACGGCCTCTACCGGCACCTACAGCTGGCCCACCTCCAGCCGCCGCATCAACTCCTACTTTGGCGGCCGCTATCTCTATGGCTACTACGATTACCACTCCGGCCTGGATATCCACGCCACCTATGGAGAGAAGATTAAGGCCGCCGACGGCGGCACCGTTACCTTTGCCGGCTGGAAGGGCTCTTACGGCTACCTGGTCATCATCACCCACGACAACGGGGTCCAGACCTATTACGCCCACAATTCCTCCCTGCTGGTCTCGGCCGGTGACAAGGTCTATCAGGGCCAGGCCATTGCCAAAGCAGGCAGCACCGGCAACAGCACCGGCGTGCACTGCCACTTTGAGGTCCGGGTGCGGGGCACCGCGGTAAACCCCCTGAACTATTTGCGATAATGAAAAAAAGGATGGGCAAAGGCCCATCCTTTTTTATTCCTCTTTTTTCTCAAATCTCCGGCTCCACCGTGTGTTCCCGGTAATACTCCACATTTTGATACATGGTTACGATCTTCTGCTCTTCCTCGGTCAGCTCATAGCAGGGGGCGCCGTCTTTCCAGTAGATCCCCTGCTCATGGACCAGGGGAGTCAGTGCCCGCATCTCCCGTGCCAGCTGCATAAAGCCCGGCCCCTCCCAGCCGCACTGGGTAAAGACCTCTTCCATCAGGAAGCAGGGGGAGAAATCGCCGCCGTCTCCGGTAAAGTCGCTGCCCAGCACTTCCTTGGCCGCGGAATTGGCCCAGATGAGATAGGGGGTAGCGAAGTAGTCGTAAAAACCCTGGACCGTGGTAAGATCAAAGGTACAGCCCAGCTCGGTGTAGCCGGTATTTCCATTTCCGCCCCAGGGCTTGTGGTCCCCAAAGAGGACCAGCACCACCGGCTCCTCCATTGCCTCCAGGCCATCCACCAGATCGGTAATGGCCGACAGGGTATCCGACACACGCATGAGGTAGTTGTTCCAGATGTTGCAGGTGGAGTCACTGAATCCAGTGGTCTCAGGGGTAAGATAGCTGTCCCCGGAGGTATATTTCCACTCATAGGGGCCGTGATTCTGGTAGGAGACGGAGAAGGAGAAGCAGGGGCCGTCCTGGATGCGCTCCTGGAGCTGTTTTAACAGCTCCTCCATGAGAATATGGTCGGAATTCCACTGGGCGGCCACCGGGTCTACCAGCTCCCCATAGTGGTTTTCCGTGAACCAGTACTCCTGAAAACCCAGAAGCTGGTTGATGGTCTGCCGGTCATAAAACCAGCCGAAGCCTGGGTGGCTGCCGAAGGTCTGATAGCCCTGGCCGTCCAGATACCACACATAGGAATCCGTATTCTGAATAAAATCACTGTGGCTGGAATAGCCGGTGAGAAAGGCCCACTCGGTGTCCACCGTTCCTCCGGCGAAAATATTGGTAAGCAGCCGCCCGGACACAGATTGCTCCGCCAGCTGGTGCCAGGGGGCATAGACCTCCATCACGCTGTCCTGCTGGGCCAGCACCTCAAAGTCCGTCAGGTCGCAGAAGGCCTCCAGCATGATTCCCATGACCGACACCTTTTGCTCCTCGGGGATATCCGCGTCTTTATACTGTCCCAGAAGCTGGGCGGCAGTAGGCTCGTCGTAGTCCTCCGGCGCCACAAAAATCAGCTCCCGGAAGGAGTGGAGGAAGGGGTAGATCCCACCCTTTGTCACATAGTCCTGGGCCTCATCCCAGGGCATAGCCCCGCCGGTCTTTTCGTAATAGTAGTCGTTGAGATAGATGCTCACAAAGCTGACGCACAGCAGCGCTGCGGCCGAAACCGCCCCCAGCATCCGTATGGGCCAGCCCTTGATTCCCTGGGGCATGAGGACAATGGAAAAGATCAGTCCCCCCACAAGGGCGGCCACCACCAGCCAGATAAGCCAATTGAGTTCCAGCTCATAATTTCCCACAATTCCCGCCGCTTCTGAGGCAAGGCTCAGGTCTACCGCCAGGAAGGGGTCGGCCCGGAGCTGGATTTTAAAGTAATTGACCAGGGCCACACCCATGATGGGGAGAAATCCCCCTAAAAAGCCCACCCAGGCCCGGCGGAACAGAAAATAAAAGAGCCAGACCAGCAGCACCGGGGGCCAGAGGTTGAGAAACAAAATAAGCGGATCGGTGAGATAGGATAAAAGCAGATCCTTGCTCACCAGCGTCTCCACCGCCATAGCGGAACACAGCAGGGACAATAACCCAATGCAGCACCCCAGCCCCGTCAGGGCCAGGGCCATCCAAATCTGGTGGGCCCGGCCATATCGCTCCTGTGTGCCGGAAGGCAGGCGCATGATTTGCAGCAGTGTTTTCATAAAAGCTCCTCCGATCCCTGTGGGATGTTCATCAGTGCCCAAAGAATATTTGTATATTTTAGCGCTTTTTCTTCTGATTTGCAAGCAAAAAGAGGAAAAAGAGGCCGGAGCGCCCTCCTTTTGGGAAGCGCTCCAGCCAAATTCAGCCGTTATTGGGTTTGCTCTTAGTAGGCCAGCTTCTCCTCCAGCCAAGCCTTCAGCTCGCTGATGGGAACCCGCACCTGCTCCATGGTGTCACGGTTACGGATGGTGACAGCGTGGTCGGCCTCCTCGGTCTCGCTGCCCACGGTCTGGAAGTCCACGGTGATGCAGTAGGGAGTGCCCACCTCGTCCTGACGGCGGTAACGCTTGCCGATGGAACCGGCGTCGTCATAGTCCACCATAAAGTACTTGGAGAGCTCCGCCTGGATCTCACGGGCCTTGTCACCCAGCTTCTTGCTGAGGGGCAGCACGGCGCACTTGAAGGGGGCCAGGGCGGGGTGGAGGCGCAGGACGGTGCGGACATCGTTCTTCTCCGCGTCCACGACCTCCTCGTCATAGGCGTCCACCAGGAAGGCCAGGGTCACACGGTCAGCACCCAGGGAGGGCTCCACCACATAGGGGATATAGTGCTCATTGCTCTCCTGGTCAAAGTAGGTCATGTCCTTGCCGGAGGTGGTCTGGTGGGCGTTCAGGTCAAAGTTGGTGCGGGATGCAACACCCCACAGCTCGCCCCAGCCGAAGGGGAAGACGAACTCAAAGTCGGTGGTGGCGTTGGAGTAGTGGGAGAGCTCCTCAGGATCGTGGTCCCGCAGACGCAGGTTCTCGTCCTTCATGCCCAGGTCCAGCAGCCACTGGTGGCAGAACTGCTTCCAGTAGGCAAACCACTCCAGCTCAGTGCCGGGCTTGCAGAAGAACTCCAGCTCCATCTGCTCAAACTCACGGGTGCGGAAGGTGAAGTTGCCCGGAGTGATCTCGTTGCGGAAGGACTTGCCCACCTGGCACACACCGAAGGGCAGCTTGCGGCGGGTGGTGCGCTGGACGTTCTGGAAGTTGACAAAGATGCCCTGGGCGGTCTCAGGCCGGAGGTATACGGTGTTCTTCGCATCCTCGGTGACGCCCTGGAAGGTCTTGAACATCAGGTTGAACTGGCGGATGTCGGTCCAGTTGTGTTTGCCGCAGGAGGGACAGCAGATGTTGTGCTCCTCCACAAACTCCTTCATCTGGGCCTGGCTCATGGCATCCACGCTGTGGCCCAGGTCGAAGCTATTTTCCTGGCACCAGTCCTCGATGACCTTGTCGGCGCGGAAGCGCTCCTTACACTCTTTACAATCCATCAGAGGATCGGAGAAACCGCCCACGTGGCCGGAGGCCACCCACACCTGGGGGTTCATCAGGATGGCGGCGTCCAGACCCACGTTATAGGGGTTCTCCTGGACGAACTTCTTCCACCAGGCCTTCTTCACGTTGTTCTTCAGCTCCACACCCAGAGGGCCGTAGTCCCAGGTGTTGGCCAGGCCGCCGTAGATCTCGCTGCCGGAGAAGATAAAGCCCCGGCCCTTACAGAGGTTTACGATCTTTTCCATGGTCTTTTCGGTGTTTTTCATGTGATAACTTCCTTTCTGTCAAGCATCCTTGGCTCAAGGCAATTTCAATGCACCTTCTGGCAAACAAAAACGCCCTGAGCCGTTTTGAATCGGCTCAGGGCGAACAAAAACTGTCCGTGGTTCCACCTGAATTCGTGTCTGGCTGACACGCACTTCGTTCCCGGTAACGGCGGGGACCGGCGGGCCATTTCCTGCCCGCGCTCCAGGAGGCCTTCCCGCCGCGCCTTCGGAGGATTTTCACCAGCCATCCTCTCTCTAAAACCCGGCCGCAGGGTACTGTTTCCTGTCGTCGCTTTGGTAAGCATTTTATGATAGTTTTGCCCCAATGTCAAGGGATTTTTCCACTATCGGGACAAAAGCTTCTTCATGCCCTCTTCCAGACCCTCCACTGTCAGGGGGAACATGGGAAATTCCCTGGCAATGACATCATAGGTCTCGGACCAATAAGCCCCCCACTGGGGGCGGCGGCTGGGGTTGAGCCAGATGCTGTGCTTGAAACGGCCCTTCAAAAGCCGCAGCCAGTCCATGCCGCACTTGGGGCCGTCCTCCCGGTCCCACCGGCCATAGTAGCCGCCCATGAGCTCATAGGGGGCCATCTGGGCGTCCCCCACCAAAATGAGCTTATAGTCGCTGGGGATGTTGGAGAGCACCCAGTCGGTAGTCACGCTGTTTTTGGACATGAGCATGGGGTCGTGGTAGAGGCGGGCGTAGGGACAGTTGTGAAAGTAGTAGACCTTCAAATCCTTAAAGTGCCCGGATTTGCTCACCGCCTGAAAGAGGGCAGAGCACAGGTTGCTATAGTAGTCCATGGAGCCGCCGGAATCCATCATCAGCAGCACTTTGACGGTATTTTCCCGAGGGCGCTTGTAGCGCACCTTCAGCACGCCGCCATTGTCGGCGGTATCCTTGATGGTGTTGTCCACATCAAACTCAGTAGGGGGGAGGTCCACCAGACCGGAAAACTGCCGCAGTTTGCGCAGGGCCACCTGAAACTGCCGGGTGTCCAGGGTGTTGTCCCGGCGGAAATCCCGGAACTTCCGCTCCCCCGCCACCCGGAAGGCCCGGTGGTGCATGCTCTCGCCCCCCACCCGGATGCCCTTGGGGGAGTTGCCGCTGTTGCCGAACATGGACATGCCGTGGGTACCCACCCAGTAGCTGCCGCCGTTGTGCTCCTCGGTCTGCTCGGCCATGCGCTCCCGGAGCATCTGCTCGATCTCCTCCTCGGAGAAACCCAGATTGCGAAGGGCTTGCTCCTCGTCCCAGGTGGCGTAGTCGGAGAGCACATCCGGCTTGTTGAGCCAGTCCAGCAGCTCCTGAGAGACCTCCTGCTGGAAGGGGACGTCCTTAAAATACTCCAGGAAGGTGCGGTCAAAGGCGTCGAAGTCCGCCTCACTTTTCACTAAAAGGCACCGGCACAGGTGGTAAAACCCCGTAAAGCTGGCCCCATGAAGGCCCTTGTGGAGGGCCTCCATCAGGGCCATCCACTCGGTGAGAGAGACCTTTAACCCGTTTCGCCGGAGCAGATAGAGAAAATCCTCAAACATGATGCTTCCTTTCCTCTCCACAGCTTTCCTGACAATAGTCGACTCGAGGCCGGTATTTCCAAAGGGCCCGATCGAAGCCGTGGAAGTTCTTTTTGGGTACTTTTTCTTCAAAGAAAAAGCACCTTATCTCCAGTTGCGGCGCAGGGTGTCGATGTCCTCATTTTTCTTCAGCAGCACCCCCAGGTAGGGGACCTCCTTCACGATCCGGTCCACTGCCACGCCCCCATGCTGGAGGGCCTGGATCCAGTCGATGATCTCACTGGTGGAGGGCTTCTTTTTGATCTGGGGCAGGCTGCGGATGCGGTAGAAGGCCTCCAGCACCTGGGTGAGCAGCTTCTCGTTCAGATCCGGGAAGTGCACCCGCACGATGTCTGCCATCAGATTCTTGTCCGGGAACTCGATATAGTGGAACACGCACCGACGCAGAAACGCATCGGGCAGCTCCTTTTCCGCGTTGGAGGTGATGATCACCACCGGGCGGTGGTTGGCCTTCACCGTGCGGCCCGTCTCGGGGATGTGGAACTCCATCCGGTCCAGCTCCCAGAGAAGGTCGTTGGGGAACTCCAAATCGGCCTTGTCGATCTCATCGATGAGCAAAATGACCTGCTCGTCACTGGTAAAGGCCTCGCCCAGCTTGCCCAGCTTCACATACTTCTCAATGTCGTCCACCCCCTGGCCGCCGAACTGGCTGTCATAGAGGCGCTGGACCACGTCGTAGACATACAGGCCGTCCTGGGCCTTGGTGGTGGACTTGATGTTCCAGATGATGAGTTTTTTCCCCAGTGCCTGGGAGATGGCCTCGGCCAGCATGGTCTTGCCAGTGCCCGGCTCGCCCTTGATCAAAAGGGGCTTTTGGAGCACCATGGCGATGTTGGCCGCCCGGAGCAGCTCCTCCGAGGCCACGTAATTCTGACTTCCGCGAAATTCTTCCATACCCAATCCTTCCCGGCCCAGGGGCCTTCGTTTTCATGTTCCGCATTGTATCGTGTTTTTGTGGAAAATTCAAGGGTTTGTCTTGCTTTTTCCCGATGCCAGCGGTTACAATAGGGGATAATTCAAAAAGTTTTCCACATTTTTTATCAGCTGAGGTGATTTTGTGTCTGAATTTGCCGTTGCTTTGTTTGCTGTGGCGGTGATCGGCATTCCCATAGCAATTTTATTGTACAACGATTACGGGAAAAAGCGGGGCTGCGGACACGGCTGCGCCACCTGCGGAAACCGGGAGATCTGCCACGGAAGAAAAAAGGAAACCAAAGAGGAGGGGCACTGACGTGCCCCTCCTCTTTGGTTATTTATACTTCTGGCTCTCTGCTACCGCAAGCTCATCGCAGCGGTTATTGTAAGGATTCTCCGCGTGGCCCTTGACCCAGTGGAGGTGGACGGTGTGGTAGTCGCACAGGTCCAGAAGCCTGCCCCACAAATCGGGGTTGAGGGCGGGCTTTTTGTCCGACTTTATCCAGCCCCGTGCCCGCCAGCCCTTGGCCCAGCCCTTTCCCAGGCCGTCGATGACATACTTGCTGTCGGAGTAGAGCTCCACCGTACAGGGCTCCTTCAACGCCTCCAGAGCGGTGATGACCCCGGTGAGCTCCATGCGGTTGTTGGTGGTCTGGGCCTCGCCTCCGGACAGCTCTTTCTTATGGGAACCGTACATCAAAATAGCCCCCCAGCCCCCTGGGCCGGGGTTGCCCGAACAGGCTCCGTCGGTGTAGATGGTCACTTGTTTCATAGTTTCTCCAAAATCTCCCGGCGTTTCTGGTCATATTCGCTTTGGGTAATCAGCCCCGCCTGCTTCAAACTCTCCAGCTGCTCCAGCCGCTGCTTCGCATCCAGGGCGGTGGAGGGGATGTGGTCATGGGTCTGGGGGGCAGGGGAGGAGGGATGCTCTTGGGGCATCTGGGTGTTGTCCTCCTCAATGGTGATCTCCGGACCTGTGTATTTTGTTCCAAAGGCCTGGTAGCCGTTCATGGCGGTGATGCCGATGGCGGCCAGGGTCCACAAAATTCCAAAGGGGCCAAAGGTAGGAATGACCACAAACAGGCCGATCAAAATAAACACGCCGCCCCACACCATACCAAAAGCCCCTTGGGCTTTGCTTGGGCGATAGGTTACCCGCCGTTTTCTCACAGAACAAACCTCCTGTTCCAGAAAACAATCAACAGGGCTTACATTCCCTTCAAAATCGCTTTCTGAGCTGCTCAACCTTTGTTTTTAAGGCACTCTGTTTCTTATTTTTGTTCCGGCCCGGCCCATATTTTCTTTTCTCCTGGTAGGGAAGATAGATGCCGTAGCCAACAACTGCAACAAGGACAAAGAAAATGAAATTTGCCTTGAATGGGAGGACACCTCCCAGAACAGAAATGACCGTACCTCCCATTGGTTCTCCTTACTGATCGCCCTCGGGCACTGTGGGCTCCTCCTCCGTCTCAGGCTGGGTGACCTCGACGGTCTCTTCCCGCTCAGCCAGGGCCAGGGAGATCACCTGATCGCCCTCCTCCTTAAAGCGCATGACGATGACGCCCTGGGTGGCGCGGCCCGCCTCTCGGATGGTATCCACATGGGTACGGATGAGGATGCCCGCCTGGGTGACCAGAAGCAGGTCCTCCTCACCGGTAACCACCTTGATGCCCACGATCTTGCCGGTCTTCTCGGTGACGGCGTAGTTCTTGATGCCCAGGCCGCCCCGGTTGGTGATCCGGTACTCCTCCACGGCGGTACGCTTGCCATAGCCCTTCTCTGTGATGGTCAGCACCGTTCTGCCGGCGGTCATCCGGGCGGCACCTACCACATAGTCGCCCTCCCGCAGGCGGATGCCCCGCACGCCTACAGCGGTACGGCCCATGGGCCGCACATCGTTCTCATCAAAGCACACGGCCATACCGTCATGGGTGGCAATGAGGATCTTCTTGGTGCCATCGGTCTCCCGCACGGCCACCAGCTCGTCCCCTTCCTCCAGGGTCAGGGCCCGGATGCCGTTGTTGCGCAGGTTCTTCAGCGCCTCCACCGGCAGGCGCTTCACGGTGCCCATCCGGGTGACCATGGTGAGGTAGAGTTCCTTATCCCCGACCTCTCGGAAATGGAGCATGGCCTGGACCTTCTCACCCTGTTCCACCTGGATGATGTTGATGATGTTGGTGCCCTTGGCGGTCTTTCCGCTCTCGGGGATCTGATAGCCCTTCTTCCGGTACACCTTTCCGGTGTCAGTGAAGAAGAGGATATAGTCGTGGGTGGAGGCGGTGAACACATCCACCACATAGTCCTCTTCCCGTGTGGTGATGCCCTTCTTACCCATGCCGCCCTTACTCTGGGCCGTATACTCACTTACCGGGGTGCGCTTGATATAGCCCGCCTGGGTGAGGGTAAAGACGCACTGCTCCTCCTCAATGAGGTCTTCAATGTCGATCTCATCCTCCACATCCTGGATTTCGGTGTAGCGCTGGTCCCCGTACTTGTCCCGGATGGCAATGAGCTCTTCTTTGAGCACACCCCGGAGCATCTCCTCACTGGACAGGAGCTGATTAAAGTAAGCAATGCGCTCCTCCAGCTCCTGGTACTCCTTCTCCAGCTTCTCCCGGTCCAGACCCTGAAGGGCCTTCAGGCGCATGTCCAGAATGGCCTGGGCCTGAACCTCGTCCAGGTCAAAGCGGGTCATCAGGTTTTCCTTGGCGTTGTCGTAGCTGGTGCGGATGATGTGGATGACCTCGTCAATGTTGTCCTGAGCCACCAGCAGGCCTTCCAGCAGGTGGGCACGCTCCTGGGCCTTTTTCAGATCGAACTGGGTGCGGCGGATGATGACCTGCTCCTGATAGGCAATGTACTCGTCCAGAATGTGACGCAGGGAGAGAATCTTGGGCTGAAGCTTGCCATTGACCTCCACCAGGGCCAGCATGTTGATGGCAAAGGTGGTCTGGAGCTGGGTCTGGGCAAAGAGGCGGTTCAAAACCACCTGGGGATTGGCATCCCGCTTAAGCTCAATGACAATGCGCATGCCGTTGCGGTCGGTCTCGTCCCGGATGTCGGAGATGCCCTCCAGGCGCTTGTCCTCCACCTGGTCGGCCATGTTCTTGATGAGCATGCGCTTGTTGACCTGATAGGGGATCTCGGTGATGACAATGCGGGTGCGGTCCTTGCCGAACTCCTCAAACTCGTGGCGGGCCCGGACGGTGATCCGGCCCCGGCCGGTGGCATAGGCGGCCCGGATGCCGCTGCGGCCCATGATGATGCCCCGTGTGGGGAAGTCGGGGCCGTGGAGATGCTCCATGAGGTCCGCCAGGGAGGACTCGGGGTCGTCGATGACCTGGATGGTGGCGTTGATGACCTCGGTGAGGTTGTGAGGGGGGATGTTGGTGGCCATGCCCACGGCGATGCCGGAAGATCCATTCACCAGCAGGTTGGGGAACCGGGAGGGGAGCACCTTGGGCTCCTTCCGGGTCTCGTCAAAGTTGGGATCCCAGTCCACGGTGTCCTTTTCAATGTCCCGGAGCATCTCGTCGGAGAGCTTGGACATGCGGGCCTCGGTATAACGGTAAGCGGCCGGGGGGTCGCCGTCGATGGAACCGAAGTTGCCGTGGCCGTCCACCAGCACATAGCGCATGGAAAAGTCCTGGGCCAGACGGACCAGGGCGTCATAGACGCTCTGATCTCCGTGGGGGTGGTACCGGCCCAGCACGTCGCCCACGCAGGTGGCGGACTTTTTGAAGGGTTTGTCCGCCGTCAGATTATCCTCATACATGGCGTAGAGGATACGGCGGTGGACGGGCTTGAGTCCATCCCGCACGTCGGGCAGGGCCCGGCCCACAATGACGGACATGGCGTATTCAATATAGGATTTCTCCATCTCCGGAACCAGGGGGGAGGTGACGATATGTTGGTTCGGGTAACGGATCTCCTCAGGATCATACTGCGGTTTTTTGCTCATGCTTTAAGCTTCCTCCATGTTACACATAAAAGCGAAAGATTGGAACCATCCCTCCGCTTACACATCAGTAGTCAAGGTTCACCACGTACTTGGCGTTCTTTTCAATAAATTCCTTCCGGGGCTCCACCTTCTCGCCCATGAGGATATTGAAGGTGGCATCCGCGGCCACGGCGTCGTCCAGCTCGATGCGCCGCAGGGTGCGCTTCTCCGGGTCCATGGTGGTCTCCCAAAGCTCATGGGGGTTCATCTCGCCCAGACCCTTAAAGCGGCTGATATCAATTTTCACATTGGGATTGCCCCCGCGCATCTCTGCGGAGATCTGGTCGCGCTCCTCATCGGAGAAAGCCACCCGTGTAGTCTTGCCGCGGGTCAGCTTGTAGAGGGGCGGAACGGCGGAATAGACATACCCATGCTCAATGAGCGGGCGCATAAAGCGGAAGAAGAAGGTCAAAAGCAGGGTGCGGATGTGGGCGCCGTCTACGTCGGCATCGGCCATGATGATGACCTTGTGATAGCGAAGCTTATTGAGGTCAAAGTCGTCCCCGATGCCCGCGCCCAGGGCGGTAATGACGGGGGTCAGCTTATCGTTGCCATACACCTTGTCCGCCCGTGCCTTCTCCACGTTGAGCATCTTGCCCCACAGGGGGAGGATGGCCTGGAACCGGGAGTCACGGCCCTGGGTGGCGGAGCCGCCGGCGGAGTCGCCCTCGACGATGTAGAGCTCGGTGAGCTCGGGGTTGGCCTCGTTGCAGTCCCGGAGCTTGTCCGGCATGGCGGCGCCCCCCAGAGCGGTCTTTCTCCGGATGGACTCCCTGGCCTTTCTCGCCGCCTCCCGAGCCCGGTTGGCGGTGAGGGCCTTGTCCAGAATGGCCCGGCCCACGGCGGGGTTCTCCTCCAGGTAGGTCTCTAGCTTCTCACTGACAATGGAATTGACCAGGGTGCGGATCTCGCTGTTGCCCAGCTTCGCCTTGGTCTGGCCCTCAAACTGGGCCTCGGTGAGCTTCACCGAGATGACCACGGTAAGGCCCTCCCGGCAGTCCTCGCCGGAGACCTTCTCGTCATCCTTCAGCAGCTTAATCTTCCGGCCGTAGGCGTTGAGGGTGTTGGTCAGCGCCCGGCGGAAGCCTTCCTCATGCATGCCGCCCTCGGGGGTGTGCACGTTGTTGGCAAAGGAGACCATGATCTCGTTGTAGCTGTCGTTGTACTGCATGGCTACCTCGGCCATGGAATCTTCCTTTGCCCCGGACATATAAATCACGTCAGAGTGAATGGGGTCCTTGTTCTTGTTGAGGAAGGTGACAAACTCCCGGATGCCGCCCTCATAGCACATGTCGTCCTCCTGCTCCCGGCCGGGGCGCAGGTCCACGGTCTGGATGCGAAGGCCCGCGTTGAGGAAGGCCTCTTCCCGCATGCGGGTGTGGAGGGTCTCGTAGTTATACTCCACCGTATCGAACATCTCGGGGTCGGGCTTGAAGGTGACGGTGGTGCCGCTGTGGTCGGTCTTGCCTACGATGGTCATTTCCTGGGTAATCTTACCCCGTGCAAACTTCATCTCATAGATCTGGCCGTTTTTGTGCACCTGCACCTCCAGCCATTCAGACAGGGCGTTGACCACGCTGGCGCCCACGCCGTGCAGGCCGCCGGAGACCTTATACCCGCCGCCGCCGAACTTGCCGCCGGCATGGAGGATGGTAAAGACCACTTCCAGGGCGGGCCGTCCGGTCTGAGGCTGAATGTCCACGGGGATACCGCGGCCGTTGTCGGTAACGGTGATGGTGTTGCCCGGATTGATGGTCACGGTAATATCCTTACAGTATCCAGCCAGAGCCTCGTCAATGGAGTTGTCCACGATCTCATAGACCAGGTGGTGCAGGCCGGATTCTGAGGTGGAACCGATGTACATACCCGGACGCTTCCGGACTGCCTCCAGCCCCTCCAGGACCTGAATCTCTGACCCGCCATACTCATGGTCGGTCTGTGTGGTATTCAATTCGCTGCGTTCTTCAGACATAGTTTACCTCCGGTTTCAGCCTTTTGGAAGAATTGAGAAGGGAGGGGGGAGAAGGGTTTCTCACCTCTCCTTTCTCAACTCTCCGTCGTATACTCGCATAATATTACTCTACAGAATCACTTTCCAGCCGTTTTTTCAAAATGGCGGCGGACAGGGGAGAGATATAGACCATAGGCTCTCCTCCTCTGGCTTCTGTGAGTACAAAGGATCGGGGCAGGTCATCCGTCAGCCAGACGGCCCGGCCTTCCTGCTCCGCCCGTTCCAAAAACTCACGGGTCTTATAAGCCCAGCTGGCGTTGTCCAGATCAAAGACAGCCAGAATTTCCCCATAGGGAATCATAACCGATTGTCCCAGATGAAGATACATGGTTTCTCCTTCTAAATCAGCTTTCCGCCCTGGATATGGAAGCTCTTTCCCTGTTCCAGGCCCTCCAGCTTTTCCTCCTCACAGCAGGTGATAAACACCTGCCCGCCCTTGATGTGATTGAGCACAAAGGACTGCCGCTTTCCATCCAGCTCCGAGAGCACATCGTCCAGCAGCAGCACCGGCCACTCGCCCGTATCCGCCTGGAAAATTTCCCGCTGGGCCAGCTTTAATGACAGGGCAGCGGTGCGTACCTGGCCCTGGGATGCGTAGGTCTTGGCGCTCTGCCCATCCAGATAGACGGTGAGGTCGTCCTTGTGGGGGCCGGACAGGCACTGACGGCTGTCCAGCTCTGCCTGGCGGTGGCGCTCCTGGTGGTCCAGCAGCTGGGGAAGAATTTCCCGTGGGGATGCCAGGGGGTCCTGGACGGAGGATACGGTCTCATACCGCAGCTCCATCTGCTCCCGTCCCCCGGAAAAATCTCCGTGGATGGCGGGGGTGTGTTCCCGCAGGCGTTTGATGAAGTGGGCCCGGTAGTGGATCACAATGGCTCCGGTCTGGGCCATGCGCAAGTTAAAGTCATCCAGGGTATGAAGCAGGGATGGATTTTCCGGCCAGTCCCGCAAAATCCGGGTTTTGTGCTCATAGAGGCGGTTATATTCCCCCAACGCCTGGGCGTACCGGGGGCGCAGCTGACAGATGGCGCTGTCCAGGAATTTCCGCCGTTCCGCCGCCCCCGCCCGGATGAGGGACAGGTCCTCGGGACAGAAGAGGACGGTGGTCAGGATGCCCGCCAGCTCCCCGGCGGTTTTCAAACGCACCCCGTTGGAATAGAGCTGCCTTCCCCGGCCCCGGAAAAGCTTTGCTTCCAAAGTGAAGTCCCGGTCCCGGCTCTCGATCTCTCCCCGGAGAAAGGCGGAGTCCACGTTCAGCATGATCATCTCCCGGTCATACCGGGCCCGGTGGGACCGGGCGGCGGACAGATAGGCCACCGCCTCCAGAAGATTGGTCTTTCCCTGGGCATTGTCTCCATAAATGAGATTTACCTTTGGGTCAAACCGGGCCTGCAGGTGGGCGTAGTTGCGGAAAAAATCCAGCTCCAGCTCCCTTACGATCATTGGACCACCAATTCCAGCTCGCCGTCAATGGCCGCCCGGTCACCGGGGCGCAGCTTCTTGCCCCGCATGGTGCAGGTTTCGCCGTTGACGGTCACCCGGCCCTCCTGGATGATCAATTTAGCGTCCCCGCCCGTCTCCACGGCACCGGCAAATTTCAGCAGATCCTGGAGCTTGATAAATTCGGTTTTGATTTTGATGTTATGGGATTCCATAAAAAGCCTCCCTTAAATTCAGTTGGCCTTTAGCCGCACCGGGAGCACCATGTAGATGAAGTTCTCCTCTCCCTCGGCGGGCAAGATGACACAGGGGGCCACGCCGGAGGTAAACTCCATGCGCAGCTTGTCGGCGGGGGCAGCCTTCAAGGCATCCATGAGATATTTGTTGTTAAAGCCGATTTCCAGTCCCTGCCCGTCCCCGGAAACCATGCACTGGTCAGCGGCATCACCGATGGCAGTTTTGGTGGTAATGGATACCACCCCGTCACCAAAGACGCAGCGCAGGGGGGACTTCAGTTTTTCACTGATGATCAGAGAGACACGCTCAATGGATGCCAGCAGAGACCGGGCCTCTACCTCAATGTGAATGGTATTGTTCCGGGGAATGGCGTTGCGGTAGGGCAGGAACTCTCCCTCCAGCCGGCGGCAGACCAGCACCGTGTCCCCAGTCTGGAACATAATGTGCCGGGCCCCCTGGGTAATGGTGACCGCTTCCTCTCCGGCGCAGATCTTCTCTACCTCGCCCAGGGCGGAGCCGGGCACCACAAAGGAAAAACCTTCCGCTCCCTTTTTTTCCATCACGCTCTCCTTGCGCAGGGCCAGGCGGTACCCGTCCACCGACACCACCGTCAGCATCTGGCCCTCTACCTCAAAGAGAGAACCGGTATGGATGGGGCGGCTTTCGTTGTCGCTGACGGCAAAGAGGGTCTGGGCGATCATGGAGCGCAGGGTGGGCTGGGGGAGGGTAAGAGTATTCTGCTGGTCCACGGTGGGCAGCTCAGGGAATTCCTCCGGGTCGGTACCCAGAATATTGAATTCCGACATACCGCATTTAATATTGACGGTATATCCCTGGGTGGAGAAAATCACCATATCGTCGGGCATCTTGCGCACGATCTCTCCAAACAGCCGGGCGGACAGGACCAGGGAGCCCTTCTCTTTGATCTCAGCGGGGACGGTGGCCTGGATGCCCGTTTCCAGGTTATAGCCGGTGAGGCGAAGGCTCTCTCCGGCTTCGATGAGGATGCCCTCCATAGCGGGGATGGAGCTTTTAGCTGCCACCGCTCTGGAGGTCACTGCTACCGCGCCGGACAGCAAAGCCTTTTCGCAGGAAAATTTCATGGTGAATTCCTCCAATCTCTTTCTCTCCCCCTCTTAGGGGAGGAGAGGATATAAGTTCGTAACAGTAGTCCGTAGGGGAAAAAAAGGTGGAAAGATGCCCCAATCCGTTGGGAGAGTAAGGAAAGCGGCTCCACAGGCCATGTGGGAAATTCAGAGCCAAAATAGGCGGAATGTGGAAACAGGAAAATTTTCCACATTTCTACCTGAACATTCCACATTTTTCTGTGGAATGCTGTGGAAAACCGGATGGGGTGCTCCTTACGTTATTCGTACCGGTTATTGATGTTGGTGGTGATGTCCTTGATGATCTCCGCCTTCTCCGGGTCGGTTTTCACCAGGCTCTCGATGCGGGACAGGGAGTTGAGGACGGTACTGTGGTCCCGGTTGTCAAACTCCTTGCCGATGTCCTTGAGGGAGGTGCCCACCATCTGGCGGATGAGGTACATGGCAATCTGCCGGGCCAGGGAGATATCCTTGGAGCGGCCCTGGCCCCGGAGGGTGGCGGGCTCGATGTTATAGAACTTGCACACCTCGTCAATGATTACGTCGGCGGTGGGGAGGATGTCGGATTTCTCTTTGAAGATATCCTTCACCGCCCGGATGACGGTGTTTTTGTCCAGAGAGTCGCCGATCAGGTCCTGATAGGCCATGATCTTGTTGACGGTGCCCTCCAGCTGCCGGACGTTGGCGGTGATGTTTTCTGCAATGAGCTGAATGAGAAAGTCGGGCAGCTCCATGCCCATGCGGATGGCCTTGTTTTTGATGATGGCCATACGGGTTTCATAGTCCGGGCGCTGGATGTCCGCCAGCAGACCCCACTCAAACCGGGTTTTCAGACGGTCCTCCAGACGGAGCATCTCTTTTGGGGGACGGTCGGAGGTAAAGACGATCTGCTTTTTCAGCTCATACAGGGTGTTGAAGGTATGGAACATCTCCTCCTGGGTGGAGTCGCGGCCGGCGATAAACTGTACGTCGTCCATGAGGAAGATATCCGCACCCCGGTACTTCTCCCGGAACTCCTGGTTGCGGCCCTCCCGGATGGCGTGGATGAGCTCGTTGGTGAAGGTATCGCCCTTAATGTAAACGACTTTATAGTCGGGACGGCGCTCATGGACCGTGTGGGCAATGGCATAGAGAAGGTGGGTCTTGCCCAGGCCGGACTCCCCGTAGATAAACAGGGGGTTATAGCTCTGCCCTGGGTTGTCGGCCACGGCCCGTGCGGCGGCATGGGCAAATTTGTTGGAGGAGCCCACTACAAAGCGGTCAAAGGTATATTCCTCCGTACCTGGGAGAAAATCACTTTGCTTTGGGGTCTCCTTGGCCGCATCCAATTCTCCCTCAGTCAGCACGATGACCTCAAAATCTGCGGAAAACAGCTCATGGAGCGCCTTTTGAATGGCGGGCAGATAGCGGGCGGCGATGATATCCCGCTTAAAGCGGGTGGGGGAGTAGATGGTAAAGCTGGTTTCGTCCAAAGAGACGGCGACAGTGTCGTCAAACCAGGTGTTGATGGTGGTTTCGGTCATCTCATTTCGCATCAGGGAGACTACCTTATCCCACACTTCCACAGTGGGGTTCATGGATTGACCTCCTTCATAGGACCCTGAGCCCATGGAGGGGGCGGCAGGGTGCATAAACTTTCAAAGCGCCTCCCCCGGCGCACCGGAGAAGGCGGCAGATAATCAAAAAAAACAGAAAAATCCACATCCATTATTATACCAAAAACAGGGCTTCACCGCAAGGATTTCCCGCATTTTTTATTTATAATGTATGGTCTTTTTTTGGCAGAAATTGTGGAGAGGGAAAAGGAGCGCTACAAGATATAGGGAACTATTCCAAAAAAAGAAAAAAACACTGGAAAATCAAAAAAAATCTAGTTGACACGGGGCGGTTTTATCCGCTATAATGATGGACGTATCTTTTGAGGGAGGGCCGATTCTGCCCTTTTTCAGAAAGAGCGGGCTTTTGAAACAGAGCCCTGATACAGCAGACC
Source organism: Lawsonibacter sp. LCP25S3_E2 (assembly GCF_052117285.1). Taxonomy (NCBI): domain Bacteria; kingdom Bacillati; phylum Bacillota; class Clostridia; order Eubacteriales; family Oscillospiraceae; genus Lawsonibacter; species Lawsonibacter sp. LCP25S3_E2. The sequence goes on along the minus strand of NZ_JBQKJL010000012.1, from coordinate 61,283 downwards.
GCAGCCCATCTGGGCTGTTGTTGGGCCGGGAGAGCCGGCTTGAAATCAAATGAGGAGGTGTCCCCCATGCTTCGTACCTATCAGCCCAAGAAGCGCCAGCGTTCCAAGGAGCACGGCTTCCGCAAGCGTATGGCCACCCGCAACGGCCGCAAGGTGCTGGCTCGCCGCCGCGCCAAGGGCCGCGCCCGTCTGACTCACTAATGGTCTGGGCGTTTTTCGCCCGGTTCCTGTGAGACAGGCAAGACCGATCTCGGATGAGACGCGGTAAGAGGACACAATTCACATAGATGGCGCAAAAGGGGCGTGGGAGATATTCCCCCGCCCTATCTGTGCATACGCAGCTTTTTTCGAGTAACCACGGGAAGATCCCCAGGAGGAAAGGCATGAAACATACCGTTTCGCTGAAACAAAATCATGAATTCCGCCGGCTCTATCACAAGGGAAAAAGCGCGGTTTCTCCTTACTTTGCCATCTACTGCCGCAAAACCGGACGCTTGGAGAGCCGCCTGGGCATTACCACAGGGGTAAAGCTGGGCCACGCCGTCAAGCGTAATTTTGTCCGCCGCCGCATCCGGGAGCTGTACCGCACCAATGAGAGCAAATTCACCCCCGGCTATGACATTGTAGTAGTCGCCCGGACCAGGGCTATTTTTGCCCGCTACAGTGAGCTGGAGCGCAGCTTTCTTCAGCTGATGAAAAAGCTGGGCCTGACCCTTCCGGAGGAGGGAAAGGGATGAAGAGGCTTTTGTTGGCGCTCATTCGGTTTTATCAGCGTTATATCTCCCCTGCGCGCCCCCCGTGCTGCCGGTTTATTCCCACCTGCTCGGCCTATGCCCTGGAGGCGGTGGAAAAATACGGCGCGGCAAAGGGGGGCTGGTTGGCTGTGCGCAGAATTTTGCGCTGCCACCCATTTCACCGGCAGAAAACCGTGGAATATGATCCGGTTCCATAGGAACTGCCCCAACTGATCAAATTGCGGAGGTAATGTTGTGGGTATTATTTTAGCACCCTTTGCCTGGCTGCTGCTGTTTTTCTACAATCTCTTTGACAACTACGGCCTGGCCCTGATCCTGTTTGCTATTGTCATTAAGCTCATTTTGTTCCCTGTGTCCCTCAAAACCAAGAAGAGCATGATTCAGACCACCATGCTCTCCGGAAAGATGCAGCAGCTGCAAAAGCAGTACGGCAAGGACCGGGAGCGCTATAATCTGGAGGTCCAGAAGCTCTATGAGCGGGAGAAGGTCAACCCCATGGGCGGCTGTCTCTGGTCCCTCATCCCCATGGTGGTCCTGATCGCCCTGTACGGCATCATCCGTGAGCCGCTGACCTATTTTATGAACCTGTCTATGGAGCAGATTCAGCTCCTGGCTGATCAGCTGGACTGGCAGACTGTGGCTGTGGCCAACGGCTGGATGAGTCAGGCTGCCATGGACAAGCTGGTGGAAAAAGTCGCCAGCGGAGGAGCTGCCCATATCTTTGAAAACGGCGCCTATAACCAGATGTATCTGGTTTCCCTGATCAATTCCAGCAACATCGAGAGCCTGAAGGCTGCTCTGAACGCCCAGTTTGCCGGGGCCGGAGACGGCCTGTTTGTGCTGAACTTCCAGTTCCTGGGTCTCGACCTGTCCAAAATCCCCAACTGGAATTTCTGGGCCGGTGGGATCACCCTGGCTTCTGTGGGCCTGTTCATCCTGCCCCTGGTGTCCACGCTCATTTCCTTCCTGTCCATGAAGGTGTCCATGGCCACCAACCAGATGAACACCAAGCAGCCTCAGAACAAGCAGATGGAATCCACAAACAAGATGATGATGTGGATGATGCCTCTGATGTCCTTGTGGATCGGCTTTACGGTACCCGCCGGCCTGTCTGTGTACTGGATCACCCAGTATGTGGTGAACATGGGTCAGGAAGTCGTGTGTGCCAAGATGCTGAAAAAGGACTATGAGGCCGCCCGGCTTGCCGCAGAGAAGCGGGAGCAGGAGGAAAGAGAAGAGGAGAAGCGCCGCAAGGAGGAGGCCCGCCTGGAGCGTGCCCGCCGTCTGGAGGAAGAGAAGAAGAACCGGGGCAAAAAGAAGCCCGGCCAGAAGAAGGGTGAGCCCGACCAGGAAGGTGTCAACAAGGAGGACAGCCGGGAGGGCATCCGTGCCTATGCCCGCGGCCGCGCTTATATCCCCAACCGGTTTGGCGCAGTGACTCCCTATACCGACCCCAACGATCTGATCCGGGCGCAGATGGAAGCTGCCGCCGCCGGCAAGACGAAGAAAAAGAAGGACAAGGCTGAAGAGAAGAAGGAAGAGCCCAAGCCCAAGACGGAGGACGTACAGGTTACCGCCGTGGCAGAGCAGCCCGTTCAGCCGGAAGAAACCAAGCCCGCGCCTGCTGAGGAAGAGAATACCCAGCCTGTGGAGATGGAAACCGTTGAGGTGGAAGTGGAGCAGGTCGAGGTAGAAGTGGACGAGGACGAGAAGAAGGAGGGCGAATGATGTTGAAATGGATTGAAACCACTGGCCGTTCCGAGGAGGATGCCATTTCCGCCGCCCTGTTTCAGCTGGGGTTGGACCGAGACGACGTGTCCATCGAGGTCATCGAGCGGGCAAAGTCCGGCTTTTTGGGTTTTGGCAGCAATCCGGCCAAGGTTCGCGTGAGTTATGAGGAAGAAAATGGGGTTCCCTGTGCCAAGAAGCTGATTCTGGAGGAGCAGGAGCCCGTGGCCGCTCCCACCGCTGCTCCCGTGGAGAAGAAGGCTGTGGTGGAGGAAACGGTGCTGCTGTCCGCTCCCCAGGAGAAGGCGGAAAGTTCCGCCGCCCCTGTGGAGGAGGAGACCATTCTGGCTGCCAAGCCCGGCATGAATCCCCCCAAGAGCAGCCGTCCCCGTGCAGAGCGCCGGGAGAAGCCCCGCCGCAGCAAGAGTGAGAACCATCTCCAGGAGGGGGATGAGGTCATCATCGGCAATGTGCCCAAGGCCGCTCCCGCCGCTCCGGTGCAGGTGACCCCCGCCGCCGAGGACGATGTCCGGGCCGCTCAGATCCGCACCTTCCTCACCGGCTTGATGGAGCATCTGAATGTGGAGGCTGAGCCTGAAATTTTTGTCACTGACGAGGGTAACTACAAGGTCATCCTCCAGGGCAAGGACCTGGGCGCTATCATCGGCCGCCGGGGTGAGACCCTGGACGCCATCCAGCAGCTGACCAGCTACTCCGTGAACCGGGGGCTTTCCAAGCGGGTGCGCATCCATGTGGATGCCGAAGGCTACCGGGCCAAGCGGGAGGAGTCCCTCCAGCGTCTGGCGGTGAAGGTGGCCGGGAAAGTGGTCAAGTACCGCAAGAACATGACCCTGGAACCCATGAACGCCTACGAGCGCCATGTGATCCACACCGCCCTTCAGGATTATCCCAACGTCACCACCTATTCCACCGGTGTGGAGCCCAACCGCCGCACCGTTGTGGCCTATGCGCCCGGCCAGAAGTAAATGGCAGATCACGCGGCGGGAGGAGTTCCTCCCGCCGCTTAGTTTATATCCGGAGGTATCCGACATGACCCCCTTGTATGATGTGTTGAAGGACTATGCCCAAAAAGATCCCGCCCGCTTTCATATGCCCGGCCACAAAGGGGTGTTTCTGCCCATTCCCGAGCTTCGGAAGGCGGCAGCGCTGGATGTGACGGAGATCTCCTCCACCGGCAACCTCTATCAGCGGGGAGAGCCCTTTGATTCTGCCCAGCATCTGTGGGCCCAGCGCTTTGGCTTTGACTGCTGCCAGTTTTTGACTGGGGGCTCCACCATGGGCATTCATACGGCCCTCTCCCTGTGCTGCCGCCCCGGAGATGAGGTGCTTGTGGACCGGAATTGCCACCGGGCGGTGTTCAATGCCCTGGCCCTTTTGGACCTGGAGCCCGTCTACCTGGAACGGCCGTGGCTGGAGGAGGAGGGGATCATTGGCCACATTGAACCGGAATATGTGGAAAAAATTCTGCATCAGCATCCAAATATCAAAACAGTCTGTATAACCTCGCCAACCTATGCCGGTGTGTTATCGGACGTTTCCCAAATTGGGCGGATTGTCCATACACATGGTGGAAAACTTTTTGTGGATGGAGCCCACGGGGCCCATCTGCCCTTTTTGGGTGTGGAAGCCTTTCAGGGAGCGGACCTGGTGGTAGTCTCCGCCCATAAGACTTTGCCTGCCATGGGGCAGACGGCACTGCTGTTTGTCAATGGGATGGACCAGGATCTGGTCCGCCTCCATGCCAGCATCTATGGAACTTCCAGCCCCTCCTACGTGCTCATGGCCAGCTTGGATGCCGCCCGGCAATGGCTGGAGGACGGGGGAGCGGAGGCCTACCGGAAGGCCGCCCGGCGCGTGGCCGCTCTCCGAGAACAGTATCCCTGCCTCCGGGATGGTCTGGTGCTGGACCCCACCCGGCTGACCCTCTGTGTGAAGGATGGGCCCGCCTTTGCCCGGATGCTGGAGCAGCGCAATGTCTACCCGGAGATGGAGGACGGAGGCCATGTGGTGCTGATCTGCACCCCCCAGGACCTGGAGGGGAATTTTGACCGGCTGGCGGAGGTGCTGGAGGAGCTGCGGCCCTTCCTGGGCCCCTGTCCGCCCCTGCCCGCGCCCCATCTGCCCCAGAGAGCCCTGTCTGTGCGTCAGGCCCTCTTTGCCCAAAGTGAAGTGTTCCCGCTGGAGGCGTGTGAGGGAAGGGTGGCCGCCTGCCAGATCGCGCCCTATCCCCCAGGTGTGCCGGTGGTTTCCCCCGGAGAGGTCATTTCAAAAAAAGAACTGGCCTATTTTGCACAAATAGGATATAATGTAAAGTCAGAGGTAAGGGTTGTAACCTCATTGTAAAACGGCAGAGCAGCGAGGAATTTTATGGAATTGTCGCAACTGGCGGGCAACCGCAGAATCAAAGATCAGCTCTCCCTTCGGGAGGAGGGCCGGGGATTGTCCCATGCCTATATCATCTGCGGCCCGGTTGGGTCAGGCCGCCATACGCTGGCCCGGCTGGTGAGCCAGGCTATGCTCTGTGAAGCCCCGGCATCCCACCGCCCCTGTGGAAGCTGCGGCCCCTGCAAAAAGGTACTGCGGGGCATCCATCCCGATGTGACCGTGATTTCCGGGCCGGGAGAGGGAAAACCCATTACCGTGGATCAGGTGCGCACGCTGCGTACCGACGCCTATATCCGTCCCAATGAGGGAAAGCGAAAGGTCTATTGGCTGGAACAGGCCGACCAGATGAATCCTTCCGCCCAAAATGCCATGCTGAAGCTGCTGGAGGAGGGACCCGCCTATGCCTCCTTTTTGCTGCTGGCCAGCAATGCGGGAGGACTGCTTCAGACCATACGCTCCCGGTGTGAGCAGCTGGCCTTGGCGCCTGTGCCCCCAGGAGAGTGTTTGCTGTGGCTGAAAAGCCGCTATCCGCAAAAGCCGGAGACGGAGCTGAAAAAGGCCGCCGAGGACTGCCAGGGAATTTTGGGCCGGGCCGTGGAGCGTTTGGAGGAAAACGGCCCCGGACCGGAGCGGAAAAGCCAGGCGCAGGCGTTGGCCCAGGCGTTGGAGCATGGAGATGAGCTGGCGGTATTTCAAGCGTCCATGGCCCTGGACAAGGGGGGACGGGAGGAAGTGACCGCCCTGCTGGATGCGCTGGAGGCCGCCCTGGGGGAGAATATTGCCAGGGGCGGAGACCGGCGGCGGCTGCTGAAGGCGGCAGAACTGGTCAAACAGCTGAGGGGCGCCGCTCAGCTCAACGCAAATCCCGGCCAACTGGCGGGTTGGCTGTGTGCGGGAATGTTTCAAAACCCCTGACGGGGAGCCCCTTTGTTTCATAAAGGAGACGTTCGGATGATTGAAATTATCAGTGTCCGCTTCAAAAGCGGAGGAAAGCAATATTATTTTAATCCCAACGGGATTTCGTTCCAGGAGGGGGACGGGGTCATCGTAGAGACCACCCGTGGCCAGGAGTATGCCCAGTGTGTCCAGGGAAACACCATGATCGACGAGATCGAGCTTACCGCTCCTCTGCGCCCGGTGGTCCGCCTGGCCACACCGGAGGACGCCGACATGGTGGAAAAAAACAAGGAAAAGGAGAAAAAAGCCTTTTCCATCTGCCAGGAGAAGATTGCTGAGCATGGCCTTGATATGAAGCTGGTCAGCGCGGAATATAGCTTTGACGGCAGCAAGGTTCTGTTTTTCTTCACCTCCGAGGGGAGAGTGGACTTCCGTGCCCTGGTGAAGGACCTGGCCAGCGCCATCCATGCCCGCATTGAGCTGCGTCAGATCGGTGTGCGGGATGAGGCAAAGATGCTGGGCGGTCTGGGCATCTGCGGACGGCCCTTCTGCTGTTCTCAGTTTTTGGATGATTTTCAGCCTGTGTCCATTAAGATGGCCAAAACGCAGAACCTGTCCCTCAACCCCACAAAGATCTCCGGCACCTGCGGGCGGCTTATGTGCTGCTTAAAGTATGAGCAGGACGCCTATGAGGATCTGGTGAAAACTACTCCCAAGCAGGAGTCCTTTGTGGAGACCCCTGACGGCGCGGGTACGGTGTGCAGCGTCAATTTGCTGCGCCAGACGGTGCAAGTGCGGCTGGATTCCGCCCCTGAGTCCCCCAAGTGTTACCACAACTGCGAGCTGTGCGTCATTCGCAACGGAAAAGGAAAACGGCCGGAGGGCTATGTGGAGCCCCCCCTGTCTGAGCTGGCAAAGCTGCGCCGGGAGCCGGAGGAGAGAACCGTCCTCAATGAGGAGGAGCGCCTGTCTGCAGCTTTGGAGGCCGCCTTCCCCAGCCGGGAGGAGCCCCAGCAGAAGCAGGAAGTGGAAAACAAGGAGGAAGCGCCCCGCCGGCGCAATCGAAGCCGCCACCGCAAGCCCAAAACAGAGCTGGGAGAAGGGGCGCCTGTACAGGAACCGGCCCCGGCAAAGCAGCCTCAGCCCAAGCATCAGGAACCGGGCGGAGAGGCAAAAGAGGGGGAGCGCAAGCCCAACCGGCGCCGCCGCCGTCACCGTTCCAAGGGCAGCGGCGGGAAGGCCCCTGAGACCAAGAGTGAATAAAACCGTGGGCCCCGGCGGGGGAGAGAATGCGCCGGGGCCCACATCATTTAGGGGAGAGTGATATCCATGGCTGGCTTTTTCAACGCGGTGTCTGCCTGCCTGGTGCTGCTGCTGATTATGTCCCTGGGGTATTTTATGGGACAGCTGGGCTGGATGACGGCTCAGGAGAAAGGGTTTGTAAGCAAATATATTGTCAACATCGCGGTGCCCTGCAACTGCATTGTAGGACTGCTCAATAACCTGGACCGGGACAGCCTGGCCCATGCGGGCTGGATGCTGGTGGCGGGGCTGCTGGGTGTTGGTATGACACTGCTGATTTCCATGGGAGCGGCTACCCTGCTCCGTCTGCCCCGAGAGCGGTGGGGTGTGTTTGTGGCTATGGCGGGCCTGTCCAATACTCTGTTTATCGGTATACCCGTGTGCACCCAGCTCTTCGGAGAGGCCTGTATGCCCTATTTGATGGTCTATTACTTATCCAATACTACCTTTCTCCAGTCGGTGGGGATTCTGCTTGTGGAGCGCTCCGGGACGGTTTCCACGGAAAAGGCCACTGTGTTTGGATTTTTAAAGGATATTTTTACAAAGCCTCCCATTCTGAGTGTGATCTTTTCCATCTGCCTGCTGGTGCTGAACCTGCGCCTGCCCGATCCCCTGATGCGCTTTGCGGGCTATGTGAGCGATTCCGTGACCCCCCTGGCCCTCATTTACTGCGGATTTATTGTCTATGAGGTGGGATTGAAAAACCTGCGCCTGCTGCCCGGCCATGCTCTGATGCTGGTGCTGCGGCTGGTAGCGGCGCCCATGGTCTGCCTGGGCTTTTGTACCCTTTTTGGGGTGACGGGTCTTGCACGGAGCGTATTCGTGGTAGAGAGCGCCCTGCCGGTGGTCAGCCAGATCACTGTCATGGCCGGAGCCTATGGCGCCGACGAGAAATATGCCGCTACCGGGTCCTGCTTGTCCATTTTCTGCAGCTTTATCACCATTCCCATCCTGATGTTGATCTTAGGATAAAAAAATCCCGCCGGGTAAAGAGCGGGGGGCATAAGAAAGTAATATTGCTTTTTGCAGGAACGGCATGGCTTCGGTCATGCCGTTTCCTGTTTCATCAGTTCCTCCACGGGGATAAAGCCCACAAGGTCATAGGAGATTCGGATACCCTGTCTGCGCTTCCCACTGCTCTTGTCAGGCGCTTCGATGTAGATTCCTTTGACAAGCTCCCGCAAGGCGTAAGGGGTCATTTCCTGCAAATCCTCGTATTTGTGTACCCGCTGGATGAACTGCTCCAAATTTTCAATCTGTCGTTCCTGTACTTCGATTTCCTGCTGCAAGGTCTGGATTTCCACTTTAAGCTGCGCCTGCTCGTCCTCATAGGTCTTGCTCATCAGTGCAAACCGTTCATCAGAAAGTTTCCCGGCCACATTATCCTCATAGATACGGATAAACAGCCGGTCAAGTTCCCCAAGACGGCGTTCTGCCTGCGCCAGACGCTTCTTGTATCCCCGGACAGCTTCTTCACTGGACAGCCGGAGTCTATGCTCCATAACTGTCCGAAAATGGGATTCATGCCGGGTTACATAGGAGATTACTGTTTTCATGTGCATCCAGACCAATTCTTCCAGTACAACTGCCCGGATGAAATGGGCCGAACAGGTTCCTGTGTTGCTGCGGTAGCTGGCGCATACAAAATGGTCTTGCCGCTTCTCAAAGTAGTTGGTGGTGCAGTAGCGCATCTTTGCCCCGCAGTCAGCACAGTAAACCATGCCGGAGAACAGGCTACTCTTTCCGGTTTTTGTCCTTCGGTGGCGCTGCTTGCGGATCTCCTGCACCTTGTCAAAGACTTCCTGCTCAATGATAGCCGGATGGGTGTTGTAGAATACCGCCTGCTTCTCAATGGGTGTTTCCCGCTGCTTCTTGTCCCAGATGGAGTTGGTGTAGGTCTTGAAATTAACCGTACAGCCGGTGTATTCCCGCCGTTCCAGAATATGAACAACGGTATTGGGGTTCCAGTGGTACGGATCAGCGGTTTCAGGACTTGGGGTGTTAATGCCCTCTCTCCGCTTATAGGCGGTAGGGTTGAGCACCTGTTCCGCCTGCAAGAGTTTGGCAATCTGCATCGGCCCCCGGCCTTCCATACACAGCTTAAAGATACGCTTGACCACAAGAGCGGCTGCCTCGTCCACGACCCACTTTGTCCGATCCTCCGGGTCTTTGCGGTAGCCAAAGGGGACATTGGTCGTCAGCGGGATGCCCTGCTCGCCCTTGGCCTTCTGTACCGCACGGATTTTGCGGCTGGTGTCCTTGGCAAAAAACTCATTGAACCAGTTTTTGATCCCCGCAACATCGTTGTCGGTGCTGTTGGGGTCAATGGTGTCGAAGTGGTCGTTGATGGCGATATAGCGCACACCATACTTGGGAAAAGTGAAGTTGATATACAAGCCTGTCAGGGAAGAATTTCGACCCAGCCGGGACAGGTCTTTCGACAGCACAACAGCCACTTTCCCCGCCTCAATTTCTGACAGCATCTGTTGAAATCCGGGACGGTCATAGTTTGTGCCGCTGTATCCGTCATCCACAAAAAATGTTGGATTCGGGAAGCGGTGCTCTTTTGCGTATCGGAGCAGGATGTCCTTTTGGTTGGTGATGGAATTACTGTCGCCCTCGTTGGCATCCTCTTGGGAGAGGCGGCAATAGAGAGCCGTAATTTTTTCAGTTGCCCGTAACATTTCTGTATCCTCCTTCAAAGGGGCAACTGTCAGTACAGGATTGGTTGCTTCTATTGTACCAAGATTCCCGGTATTTGTCATTCATCATCCTCCGTATTTTCTGTAAACTTTTCTGTCAGAATGCGCTCCATTTTTCTATCCAGCGTTTCTGTCCCGTCATAGCTGCCCGTGATGGTGTAAATGGTGCCGCCGATCTCACGCTGTAAAGTAAACTCCGGCAGCCAGAAAGCAGATGGATTTTTCACACGGATATGTCCAGTCTCGTCAAACCAGAAATTGTGTTTGGGGCGGTCAGGCGACAGCGGTTCGAGTTTAAAATAGGGATTGGAGAAAACATATTCCGTTGGCTCGTCGTGGTCAGAATTTTCCCATTGACTGATTTCTTCCCAAAGTTCCAAATCATCTGCATCAAACACCGAAAGCAAATCATCAAGTAACTGTGGGTCAAGAGCATATTTTTCTTCCAGCTGCCTGATGACATCATCCACATCAATGCGGACGGAATCGCCGCTGCGTTGTGCGGCTGCAAATTCCGCATCATTCATATTTGCCCACCGCTGCAATTCAGCCCGTGAAGTATCATCAAGCAATATGATTGAACTTACAGGTTTACCATTGGGCAGCGTATCTCCAAGAAGTATTTTTGCAAGTTTCCTTATGAGGTTGCTATCCTCTTTCCAGTTGAGTTCCATTTTTGAAATCCTCCTTAATGGTCGATCTGGTGCTGTTTCCTGCGGCTCTGTTCGGGATTTTCCTGCGCACGAACAACCTGTTCTACCTTGTATTTGATCTGCCAGAGTTTTTTCACCTCCGCATAAATGGGCGAAAGTTCCGCTTGCCCCGTCTTGTATTCCTGTTCCAGACGGTCATGCTCCTTGCGCCATGCAGTGACCGGCAATTTCCCATCCTTAAAATGCGGCTTTAATTTGCGCTCTGCCATGTGATACAGGCGGAGTGCATTTTCATTTTCAGACATGAATTGCTCACGCCTACCTTTCCACTTGATGGCTGCCAGTTTGTCAGCAACAGGTTTTCCGTCAGCGTAAAACTGTACCATGCGGAGAAGCTCATCTAACTCCTTCCTGCGGTCAGATTTGCCAGACAAGGTACTTTTCAAAGTGTCAATGCGGTCACTCAACGCAGATACACGCTCCTGCAACTGTTCCGGCGTTGTCAAATTGTTCTGCATGAGATAATTACAAATCTCATTGAATTCTTTGAGATTTCCGATTTTCGCTTTCCGGCTCCATGCCCCTGTGCTACGGTTGGTGTAATACTCGCTGAGCAGCTGCGCCAGATTGGGGGCTTGCGATTTGTTCAATTCCTCATGCGCTTCTTTCAGCCAGTCAAGCAGCGCCGTAATTTTCTTTTTCAGTTTGCCGATCAACGCATTGGTCGCCTTGACCCAGCGGTTGAAATCGCCCTTATCAGTACGAATACCTCTGGCCTCCATCTGGCGGATCGCCGGTCCCTCATGGACAGTAGGCAGCTGCTCCACGCCCTGACGCTCGTAGCTGCGGTGGTCGATGCGGCAATTCAGCCCTTTTTCGGCAAATCGAGCATTGCACATTGCCGCCCACTGTTCCCGCCAATGTTCCAGCGTTTCCGGTTTACCCCAGTCCGTGGTGGGGACAGCGTTGAACACATAATTTCCTGCTTCATCCCGGATGCGCTCCCCGTTTTCATCCAAGAGATATTCCCGCCGCTGTTTGCTGCCCCATTTCCCATCCGTCAACAGGGGACGGATAGGACACATGACATGAAAATGCGGGTTGGTAATGCCGCCATCTCCCTTGTCGGGGGCGTGAACGGAGAAATCCACCACCATACCCCGGCTCACAAACTGCTCCAATAAAAATTGCCTTGCAAGGCCGATGTTCTCCTGCATGGAAAACTTGTTCTGCAAGGCAATGTCAAAACTGTATGCAAGCTGGGCTTTCTTGCCCCGTTCTGCCTTTTCCACCTCGTTCCACAGGGTCTGCCGGTCTGCGAAGGAAGGTGGAGCGTGGGGCGGCAGCAGGATTTCAGAACAGAGGACACCGCCTTTCTGAGTGTAGTCGCTGTCCTCTCCGTAATACTCGCTGTGCAGCTTTTCCCCGGATCGGTAAGCAGCGGACGCAACAGCGGATTGCCCTGCACTGCGTTTTATCTGGGTAACATGGAAGTGAAATAGTGCGATACTTATCCCTTTCCTTTCTGGCTTTCTTGATTGTGTGTATTGACTGCCTCCATCAACAAAGCCCTGACTTCCGGCAAGGTAAAAACCTTTTCCGTAAAAGCGTAGAACTCCGTTTCGCTCAAAGCCTTTACCAGCGGTGCAATGCTCTCCACGGCAGCCCCTCTGGTAATGAGGCGGTGCGCCCGTTTCTTCCTGTCTCCCTTCTCATAATAGGATTTTCGGTTTTCCAGCCGCTGGAGCCTGCTGCGCTCCTGCGCCAACTTCTTTTCTGCGTCTGCGATCTCCTGTTTCAGTTTTTCGGTTGTTGGCATCGTAGATTCCTCCTTTATTTGCAGATAAAAAATACCGCCTGTCTTTCGGACAAGCGGTAAAATTTGCGTGTTGAGTTTTAGGCTTTGGATGGGAAACTGTCTGTGCAAACAGATTGTTTCCCATCCAAAGCGGGTAGGGATAGCCGCATAAGCGGCGCAAGGGGTGCAGCCCCTTGTACGGAACGCAGTGACGCAAAACAGCCCGGACTTCCATCGTCCGGGCTGTTTGCCTCGCAGAGCGCACACATACAGGGTTTACCCTGTATAGAAGTGCGCCCTTAGTCCCTAAGGGCTTTTCGAGATTCCTAATAATCATTGCTTTTTCGAATTTCATCGCATAATCGGGATAGTCGTTCTTCGGCTGTACGCTTTTTCAATTCACATTCCCAGACTACAATCACCTTCCAACTGTCAGCCTCCAGTTTTTGTTGATTTTCTGCATCCCGCTGGATGTTTCGTTCAATTTTGGGCTTCCAGTATTCTTGATTGGAACGAGGAAGTCTGGAGCGGGAGCAACCATGCATATGCCAGAAGCATCCGTTGACAAAAATGATAGTGTGGTATTTTGGCAGGACAATATCGGGCTTTCCCGGATAGCGTTTGTCATTTTTGCGGTAACGGAAACCGTGGCTGAATAGATATTTCCTTACGATTTCCTCCGGCTTGGTGTTGGTGCTGCGGATTCGAGACATATTTTCGCTGCGTTCAGCGGGAGTTTTGGTATCAGCCATTGGAAATCACCTCCATCTATACTCAGATGGTTTCCCCAGTGTAGTATGCACAGTCACCAGGCAATTTGATATTAGGAATCCAAAGTTGTGTTCCGTCCCACCCCTTGGCCTTATTGCCTGTAATTTTGTACATGGTAAGTACCAGATCATCGGGATAGGTATCGCCCAGATTGCGGTCGGTGGGAGAAAGCAAAGTGCCGGTTCCCTTACCAATATCTCTATTTCTGCGGACGATCAGCTTTCCTTGAGCTGTCGGGTCGGTAGCCAACAGCGTGTTGACAAAACCAATAAAGGCTTTTGCATTCCAATCGTCTGCTGTTTCAGAATCAAGCTGCTCCATAACCTTTTTAATTAGTTTCAAACTAACAGTATACAAGTCATCCCCAAACGACTGAAGCAACATATCAATGGATGCAACATCCTTATTCACAGGATAAAACGGGAAATAGTTGACTCCACCTGAATAGATTCCAACAGCTTTTTTGTCCAGCACATTTTTTCTGGTGGGCTTCAGGCCAGTAGGATAGAAAATCTTAATGTCACATCCGTTGCTGGAGTTTTCAATCTGCTTGATGATACTGTTGTTAGTTCTGTTAATATCAGAGAACAACTTGAACAGTTTCGGTGGCATGAATACACGGAGCAGGCAGGGATCACGGTCATAGCCAAACATTCTTGCATGTTGCCACATAGTATCAGCTTGCGGACTTTTTGCAACACGGCAATAGTAAATTGTTTGGAGCTGCGGGAAAGTCACTCCACGGCCTAAACTGTTGCCTCCAACAATAACATTGATGCCTTTTTCATACTGCGTATTTTCATCATAAGATACGATAGAGTTCAGCATTAGAATACCGATTTTATCCTCCTGAAGCTGCTCTGCTATAAAGCCATAAATCTGCTCAAACGGCAGAATGTCCGTTTTTGTTTCTCTCAATGACTCATAGGCGCGTTCAAATGCCTCTCTCGTTTCCGCCTCGTTATGGGAATGAGAAATTTCATTCAAATAGTTCCCGATTTTATTTGCAAAACAGGAATGCTGGCTGGTTTTCATGCTCGGATGAATTAGAAAATTACAGACCGTTCCACCGTTCAGCATAATATGACCGGAGGAAATCAAATGCATGATCAACGCAGTTTTTAGTCCATTTTCTGGAAATTCATCGTCATTCAAAAGTTCTTCGGCTTCATCATTGTCTGTAAGAATAACCTGTTTCGGTGGTTCCGGTGGAAAAAAGAAATCCCCTCCCATATAACCCTTGCCCGGCCTAAAATAATAGATAAAATAGGGTTTCCAACCGCTTTTGGCTGTTTGCAGAAGAATAGACTGCGGTGTACCGGTTACTTGCATATAAATACTACTGGAAGTTGTTTTCTTGATGGCTTCCAAATTTTTATTGATGGTACTTTGCTTATTTCTATTCACCTGAGTGTTCAGACTGGCAGCATCGGCCTCATCATCTACAATAAACAGCGGATTACCGGCGCAGAAATTGGTTGAAGAGAAATTGTTTTTCCACTGCTTCAGCACAGAAGTATTCTTTTTCAAAACAATTACTGCGGGTTTGTGCAGATTGTTCTGAACAAATTTTAGGTAATCATTTTCATCGCAAACGCAGAAATCACAAAGATCCCGTTGCGCTCTTTGATAGGTCTGCTGTTGTAGCAGAATATTGTCTGTTGTCAGCAGAACAAAATTCATAAAACTTTCATCAGCAGCAGCACACATAAGTCCAAACATATGGCTCGTTTTACCGCTTTGAACATCACCCACTAACAGGCTTACAACATGATCAGTAAAAGAAAAATTGGAAATGTACTGCGGAACTATATCCTCAACTGTTTTATGGATTGCATCTGCAAGAGCAGGGTTTCCTTTGCCGCGGATTCTATCTAAATAAGATTGCAAGTAACTCATTGTCCCACCCCAAAATCAAGAAACCAGATTCCCGGTATGGTTGTCTTTGTAAGTGCAAATGAATTGCGCCCATAACGCCTCAGCGTATCTGCGGTAACCGGATTACCGACGGCCAGTACACCTGCGTTTTCCAAGCGCCCTTTCAGCCATTTCCCAAGAATTTTCAAATCGCCTTCTGAACGGAAATTTTTGCTGTAATCACCGCTGACCTTACACTTAAATGACCATCCATCATCGGTAATAACTGTGAAAACTGCATTATCGGTTTGGCTTTGCGGATATCCAGGCTGACTTGTCACATTTTTGGGTACAATCAGCTCAACTTCGTACCAATGTCGTGGTTTGACAAGACCGTTTTTGGATTCTCTGCCTTTTCCAAAAAATGCATTCAAGTTGCTTTGCGGAGACACTTCATATGGTTTAATGGGTATTTCAAAAGAAATGTCTGTTTTCGCATTTATTGCTTTTGCAAGATTCTGAGGAGCCACTTTTTCAACAAATTCGTGTCCATCCAGCAGTGCATTTTCATTATTGAATGTGTCAATTTCCAACTCGGCAATGTTTCTTGTAGAGGTTTGCATAAGCTGACGGATGAACGCGTTTATCTGTTTAGCAGATACCTCATCGTTCAATAAAACAGAACTCTCATACATACGAACGCCGCCATCTACAATGCTGCTTAGGTTGTTCGATCCTACAATTCCTGCAAACGGACCAGTAGCATTGCTATAAGAATACAGTTTTCCGTGATAGCGGAAAGCATTGACAAGCCGGACGCCACCCATCTGATTACCCGCCAAGAAATCATTTAGGTGCATTGCCGCATCGTACTGTACTTTGGTAAAATGGTCAAAATAATGCATCCCGATAATGAGGTTCAATGTGCGAATATTGCTGTTCAATTCGATAGTTTTTTGCAACTCAATCAATGAATCGGCAGACACATAACCTACGGCAATATCTAATTTTGAAGTTTTCGGGAGCAGGCTGTAGAACGCCTCCGCGAATGTTTTGTTTCCAGTCTTCATCGGAGGATAGTTGGAAAACAAAAAATCCATACTCTGTCCCCCTTAGTTCATTTGTAATGTTACATACTCAAGTCTTTGCTTAACCGTCATGGCTTTCATCTTCTCGTATTCCGGCAGCAAATCGACAGGGGTATATTTCCCTGTAAACAAGGGGAGTAAGCGCTTAGCAACAGCCCGCACACCCACAGGAGGAACAGCGTTGCCGATTTGTCTGCGTACTTCCGTGACGCTGCCTTCAAAAATAAAATCGTCAGGGAAAGACTGCAGCCGTGCACGCTCTCTGTTAGTCAGAGGACGAGGTTCAGGATAGTGATATCCCCATGTCCCGCCGCCACCAGCAGCAATAATTGTCTTAGCTGGCTCATCTCTCTTGATTCTGCGGTAAACATGGCTAATCATGCCCTTAACATACAGTGGATTATCCTTTGGAATATCCGTGAAGTTGCCGCCCTCGGGAATTAGTTCAAGAACCTTCCGTGTCTTTTCCTTGATGTTGATATGCTCGTTATTAGTAGGAACCTTTTCAACACCCTCCAGCGCTTCGCCTGCTGTCACATAAGGAAGTGTACCGTTCGGGCCATGAGAAGGCTTGGGATGAACAAAGTCAAATCCCGTATCAATTCTGACACCGACAAAGAGGACACGCTCTCTGAACTGTGGCACGCCGTATTCCGCAAAGTTATACAGATGGGGCTTTACCACATAGCCGGGAGCGATGCTTTCGAAGTCTTTGATAATGGTGTCAATGGCCCTCCCGTTATTGGCCGTAATTAGCCCCTTAACATTCTCAGCAACAAACGCTTTCGGTTTCTTTGCATCAACAAATTCTGCAAAATGTCTGAACAGACCGCCACGGGTGCCGTTCAGACCGGGCTGTTTCCAGATAATAGAGAAGTCCTGACACGGAAAACCACCCAGAACAATGTCACATTCTGGGATAGTGGTGTCGGTGTAAGGATCTATCTTGGTAATATCCTTATAGTGAATAACATCGCCGAAATTGGCGGCAAAGGATTTGCACGCCCATTCTGCAAAATCGTTAGCCCATATTGTTTCATATCCTTCCATGTGAAAGCCATAGTCAAGGCCTCCACAGCCGGAAAAGATAGAAACAATTCTCGGCTTTCTTAAAGTCTCATTGGTATTTCCCACTTTTAGTACCCTCCATTAGAATCCTTTACATGAAGGTGTACTTTTTTGTAGGAGATTTAGATAACTTGTAGTTGTTTGCCTAATAGCGAAAAAGGAATTTTACTGATAGACTTTTTCTGTTAAAAGAGGTATAATAAAAATATTATGGAAAGGTGTATCTATTTACAGGAAAGTACACATTCCTGTAAAAACACCCCCTTTACAACAACTTGGCTTTTTCGTAAATCTCTGCCCGGTAACGGAAGGTAGCAAGGGGCATCCCACATTCCTTTGCTGCTGCCGTCCCGGTGATTTCTCCCATTTTCCAACGCTGGTAAACGGAGTGGAAATTCTCGGGCAACGGTTTGGGCGGCCGCCCAAACCGAATGCCCTTGGCCTTGGCCGCAGCAATACCCTCAGCCTGCCGCTGCCGGATGTTGGTGCGCTCGTTCTCTGCCACAAAGGACAGCACTTGCAGCACAATGTCGCTGAGGAAGGTTCCCAGCAAATCCTTGCCTCTCCGTGTATCCAAAAGCGGCATATCCAGCACCACAATGTCAATGCCTTTTTCCTTTGTGAGAAAGCGCCATTGCTCCAATATTTCGGCGTAATTGCGTCCCAGACGGTCAATGCTCTTGATATAGAGCAGATCGTCTTTTTTCATTTTTCGCAGCAGTTTCTTGTACTGCGGACGCTTGAAATCCTTGCCGGATTGTTTGTCGATATAAACATTTCTCTCAGGTACGCCCACTTCCCGGAGGGCAATGACCTGGCGATCTTCATTTTGCTCTCTGGTGGAAACACGGATGTACCCATAAATTTTCTGCTCGATCTTATTTCCTCCGTTTCTGCCACACAATGTCGTACCCCAGCACATCCGCCAACTCCACCGCCTCGCCATAGCGTAAAGAACCACGCTTTAATTTCCCGGACAGGTTGGGGACGCTGCTGCTCCATCCGTATTCGTCAGCCAAAACCTCCACTACCTCGCTCATGGTCATGCCAGCCCTGACAATGTAGGCTTTGATCTCGTTCCTGTAATTCTCGTGATTGCTCATAGAAAAGTCCTCCTGTTTTGTTGGCTCTGCGGCGAACAGAATCTATTCCGTGATAAACTCCATTTGCTGCAAAGCTTTGTTTTGCTAAAACTCAATTTCAAACTGGAATTTTTGCTTGTGATGCCCTGTTCACAGCCCCCGCTTTTCCGTTTTGCTGGTTTGTGCGAAATCAAGTAAAACAGCGAATATCCACACAGAACGCTGTACTGTGTACGCTGTGCGGTGCAACGCTTTTTGGTGTGGGTAGCAATACTAAAATTGCAGTTTGTTCGCTGATTTCACATGGATTGATTTTTGCCTGCGTTTTTAAGCGCCGTTTTTCCCGAATGCCGTTCCTGCCCGGGAATCTCACCCCAGCGTTTTGTTCTCTTTGGTACGCTCATGTCGTGGCGATACTTCGCCGGAGAACATATCCCATTCGGACGGTCATGTACTTTTCAAGCTACGGAGTCTTGCGACAAGTACATTTTAGCGAAAAAACATGACCATTCCCGTATATCCAAAAGGATGGAAAAGGCTCTGAAAAAGCAGCAATTTCCACGCTTATGGACAAGCTGTGTTATAATAAAAGAAATAGAGCGGTGGGGAGGCTTGGCATGAATACGACCTTAACTATTCAAGAAAAATTGAAGGATTTGCGGGTGGAGCACGGACTTACCTTGGAACAGCTGGCCGACCAGACCGGGCTTTCCAAATCTGCGCTCGGCAAATACGAGAATGATGATTATAAGGACATAAGCCCTTTTGCCATCGTCACACTGGCAAAGTTTTATCATGTGACTACGGATTATCTGTTAGGGGTGTCAGAACAAAAAAATCACTCAGACACAGAGCTGAGTGCCCTGCACCTGAGTGATGATGCGATTGATGTTCTGAAAGCCGGGAAATTCAACCCCCGGCTGCTGTCGGAAATTATCAGTCACCATGATTTTCAGAAAATGATGCTGGATGCGGAGATTTATGTGGATCGGATCGCTGATATGCGGATTAGCGATATGAACGCTGTACTGCAAGCCGTTCGTCAAATGGTACTGATGCAGCAGGGAGAAACGGAAAATGATCTGTATCTGCGGACACTGGAACTTGCACAAATACAAGAGGACGAGTATTTTTGCCATGTTATTTCTGACGATTTGAAACTGATCCTTCAGGATATTCGGGAAGCCCATCAAAATGATGCAACCACTGCGGACAGCCATTCTCCGGCGCTGGATGTGCAAAAGAGTTTGCAGGAAGCCACGAACTACAAAGGCAGCAATGCAGAAAAGCAGGCCCGCATTTTCCTCGCAACCTTTGGTATTGACTATGATGCGATCACGATGGAGCAGTTTGTAAATCTAATAGAGGTTTTGAAACTGTCCAAACACCTGAAACCCTCTATTAACCAACGAGGGAAAACCAATATGACCCACGGAAAAGGGAAAAGAAAACGCAAATAGGCAAAAAAATATGCTGGACACGGTTAAAATCAACCATGTCCAGCATATTTCATTTACCCAATCCCGTCTGACAGATGCCGTAAGTGTAATTTTGAGTGAATTACTTTCTTACGAGCACCCGTCTAAACGGCGGGATTTTTTTATGAGAGAAGGCCCAGGTCATATTTCCAGCCCAGCACCCGTGCCGCGGCTTGGTCGATCTGCTGCATGGTGAGTGTACCCTCCTGAAGTGCGGAGAGTACCTGTGGGATTTCAGAGGCAAAATCCGTCGTCACCAGCATATCATTTCCTGCCAGCAGGGCCAATACCGCCGCAGAAGTGCCGTATTCGGCCGCCGCAGCCATGGCAAGGTCATCGGTGAGGATGACCCCCGGAAAGCCCAGTTCCTCCCGCAGAAGCTGGTGGACGGCAGGGGAGAGGGAGGCGGGCAGGGTATCATCCACCGCCGCCATAATATTGTGGGAGACCAGCACGGCGGTGTGGCCTTTTTGCGCGGCCTGGAACCCTGCCTGGAAGGGGAGAAAATCTTCGGCCCGGAACTGATCCAAGGGCCGCTCGTCCAGGGCGGAGCCGGTGTGGGTGTCTTCATTGGGGCCATAGCCGGGGAAGTGCTTTAATACGCTGCCCATGCCGTCCGATTCCATCTGAGACACCACAGCGGAAATGTAATTTGCCGTCTCCTGAGCACCCCGGCCCAGGGTGCGGGGGTAAATAAAGTCCTCCGGATTGGTGGAAAGGTCGGCTACCGGGGCAAAGTTTACGTGGATGCCCAGGTCTTGCAGGAGGGCATCCTTTTCCGCTGTATCGGCCACAATGGCCTCCAGTCCTCCCTGGGCGTAAAGTTCCTGGGGAGAGGAAAAGCGCTGGGCGCGAAGATTTGGATTGGTGCTGACACGGGCCACGGTCCCACCCTCCTCATCCACACCCATGAGCATGGGGATGGAGGCGGCAGCCTGGTAGGAGGCGATAGTCTCCTGCACCTGCTCACGGGTCTTGTGTTTAAAATCCCGGCCAAAGAGAAGGTAGCCTCCCAGGTGATACTCCTGGGCCAGGGCGGCCCCATCGTTCAGAGGACAGCGGGCAAAGAAGAGCTGTCCCACCTTTTCTTCCACCGTCATGGTGGAGAGAAGAGCATCAATGACCTCCTGCCGGGGATCGGGCTGCGGTTCTTCAGGCGGCGGCGGACGCTTACTGCGTACCGGCAGAAGGGAGAAGGCAGATTGGGCCGGTTCATAGGGAAAAAAGCGCGCGGGCGCGGAGGAGCAGCCTGCAAGCAGGCCCAGAGCCAATAAAAAAACGAAAAGGCGCTTCATAGGCTTTTAGCAGAAGGTGTTGGAGAGGGTCCCAATGCCCTGGATGGAGATGTCCACCCGGTCACCGGGCCGCAGCCAGCGCTTCTGGTCGGCGGGGTAGCCCTGCATGACCCCCTGGGGCGTGCCGGTAAAAATCAGGTCGCCGGGCTGGAGGGTAAAGTGGTGAGACAGGTCGGCGATGATATCCCGGAGAGAAAAAATCATATCCGAGGTGTTGGAGTGCTGGCGCACCTCTCCGTTTACAGTGCTGGAGATGTCCAGATGCTCCGGGTCCAGGCTGTCCCCAGTGACCAGGCAGGGACCAATGGGAGCAAAGCCGTCAAAGGTTTTGGACAGCAGCCACTGACCTCCCCGTGCAAACTGCAGATCGCGGGTGGACAGATCGTTGCCGCAGGTGTAGCCAAAGACGTAGTCCAGAGCGTGGCCCGGATCCACATTCCGGGCGGGTCTTCCCATAACAGCGACTAATTCTGCCTCGTAATCATACTCTTTGTAATCACCGGGAAGAGAAATGACATCCCCATGGGCAGCCAGGGCGTTGGAAAATTTATTGAACAGCACCGGGGCAGGGGGGAGGGGGAGGTTACACTCCTTGGCGTGCTGGCGGTAGTTGAGGCCAATGCACAGAATGCGCCCCGGCTGGGTGACCACAGGGGCCAGGGGGGCATCGGTAAAGCACTGGGCATCCTCCAGCAGGGGCTTCAGCAGCCGGTTCAGGGCCTCACTGCCCAGAGGAAGGGCCGCGGCCATGGTGTCCGGCACGGTGCAGCCCTTTTGGGTGGCCTCGGCGGCCACATCCACGATGCCCCGGTCGGTCCAGAGGCCCAGGGCGGGCTGGCCATTTCGCCAGAATTGGGTGAGCTTCATAAACATTCCTCCTAGAAAACGGGGGCCGGCCCGTTCTGGAGCCGGCCCCGGATTGGGTCAGAAGATATATAAGGAAATTTTACCCGCCAAAGGGCGCGCCCCATGTGCCATGGGGCCCCTTTGTGGATGACGGGGGAAGAATTCAGACTTCGGACTCCTCCTGCTCCTTGCGGGTGACGGCGATGGACAGGTCGTCCAGCTGCTTGTCATCCACAAAGTCGGGGCAGGCCATCATCAGGTCGGAGGCATTCTGTACCTTGGGGAAGGCAATCACGTCCCGGATGGAGCCGGCGCCCGCCATGAGCATGCACAGCCGGTCCAGGCCGTAGGCCAGGCCGCCGTGAGGAGGTGCGCCAAATTTGAAGGCGCCCACCAGGTGGCCAAAGCGCTCCTGAATGTCCTCGTCGCTGATGCCCAGGGCCTGGAAGGCCTTCTCCTGCATCTCGGGGGTGTTGATGCGGATGGAACCGCCGCCCAGCTCGGTGCCGTTGAGGACGATGTCGTAGGCACGGGCCCGGCAGTTGGCCTTGTCGGAGAGGATCTTGTCCTCGTCCTCCACCATGGGTGCGGTGAAGGGGTGGTGCATGGCCTGGTAGCGGCCCTCCTCCTCGCTCCACTCGAACATGGGGAACTGGGTGACCCACAGGAACTTGAAGTCCTTGGGATCCAGAATGCCCAGCTCTCGGGCGATCTCACAGCGCAGAGCGCCCAGAGCGGCCCACACTACAGTGTTCTTGGCATCGCCCACAATGAGAATGAGGTCGCCGTCCTTGGCCTCAGCGCGCTCCAGAATGGCCTTGTTCTCCTCCTCGGTGAGGAACTTCTGGTAGGAGCTGGTCACCTGGCCGTCGATCATCCGGGCCCAGGCCAGGCCCTTGGCCTTATAGGTCTTGACAAAGTCCACCAGCTTGTCGATCTTCTTCCGGGGGAAGTCAGCGGCGTGGCCGTTGACGTTGATAAGGCGCACGGAGCCGCCCTCAGCCACAGGGCCGGAGAAGACGCCAAAGCCGCAGTCCTTCACGATGTCGCTGATGTCCTTGAGCTCAAAGCCAAAACGCAGGTCGGGCTTGTCGGAACCGAAGCGGTCCATGGCCTCCTGCCAGGGCATGCGCTGGAAGGGAGTCTGCACGTCCACATCCAGAACTTCCTTGAAGACCCGCTTCAGGAAGCCCTCCTGGATGGCCATGATGTCGTCTTCGTTCACAAAGGACATCTCCAGGTCGATCTGGGTGAACTCCGGCTGGCGGTCGGCCCGCAGGTCCTCGTCCCGGAAGCACCGGGCAATCTGGAAGTAGCGGTCAAAGCCGGAGAGCATCAGCAGCTGCTTATACTGCTGGGGGGACTGGGGCAGGGCATAGAACTTGCCGGGATGGACCCGAGAGGGGACCAGGTAGTCCCGAGCGCCCTCGGGGGTGGATTTGGTGAGAATGGGGGTTTCGATCTCCAAAAAGCCCTGCTCGTCAAAGTAGTCACGGGCAATCTTGGTGATCTTGTGCCGGGTGGCGATGGCGTGCTGCATGTCCGGGCGGCGCAGGTCCAGGTAGCGGTACTTCAGCCGGAGCATATCGTTGACCTGGCTGTCCTCCTCAATGGCAAAGGGCGGGGTCTCAGCCTTGGCCAGCAGGCGAAGCTCAGTGACGTAGAGCTCCACATCGCCGGTAGCGATCTTGTCGGTCTTGGCCTCACGCTCCTTCAGCTTGCCGGTGGCGGCCACCACATACTCCGAGCGCAGGCTCTTGGCCTTCTCGAAGACGTCTCGGGCGGTGGCATCGTCAAAGGTCAGCTGGAGGATGCCGGTGCGGTCCCGGAGATCCACAAAGATCAGCGCACCCTTGTCACGCTGGCGCTGTACCCAGCCGCATACGGAAATGGTCTTGCCCGCGTCAGCGGCACGCAGGTCCCCGCAGTAATGGCTGCGGTGGAAACCCTGAAGATTATCCACAAAAATCAACTCCATTTTGTATTATTGAAAAGAAATATAGCAAAGCAAAATCAATTTTCCTCAAGCTTAGTCGACTTCCACATCAGGACAAGAGGAAAGAAGATCTGCCACCTGCTGCTGAAACCCGGTCCCACCTAATAAACCATTCTGATTCGTATCAAGAATCGGGGCTACGCCACCGCTGAGACGATGGTGTCCATCACCTGGGATACCCAGGCCTCCTGCTCGTTGGTGGTCACGTCCCAGGTGCGGCAGGCAAGCATATGGTCAAGGCTCAGAGAACCGAAGAAGTTGCTGAGCCGAACCAACATTCCCTGGTGCCCATTTCCATCCGGGGTTACCACATGGGCGTCAAATTCCAGGAGAAGCTCCCACTGGAAATCTCCGTCCTCTGTTTGCACATACCGGGTCCCATGGGGCAGAAAGCTGGTGAGGGACCGGGAGAAGGTCCGGCCCTGAAGTTCCTTCCACAAAGTGTCAAAGGCGGGGTCGCCCCGTTCCAAAACCAGTTTCTCCTTTCCCACGGCACTGGGTACCACTTCATAGTAGATGGTGATAGCGGAGCACTGGGCCAGATCCAGTTCCGGGCACAGCTGCTGGAGGGTCATGGGCCGGGTGTACCACAGCGCAGCCAGCCCGGCCAAAAGTACGGCAAGGAGCAAAAAGAGCCGGACAAAGAATTTCTTCATAGGGCCCTCCTTTCCCGCGTGCGGGGCTTGTTACTCGCCTTTATCCAGAATGGGGGTACCCTGGTTCAGCTCCACCAGACCGGCCTGAATGGCGGCTACCGCTTCGCTGACGGGCAGCTTCACCTGCTCGCCGGTGCGCATATTCTTCACGGCGGCGGCGTTGTCCTTGATCTCGTCCTCCCCCAGGAAAATCACATAGGGGACGGCGATCTTGTCGGCATAGGACATCTTCTGCTTGAACTTCTTCTGCTCGCCGTAAATCTGCGTACGGATATTGGCGCCCCGCAGGCTGGTAGCCAGGGAGATGGCAGGGCCCATATCCTCAGTCATGGGGAGGATGAGCACGTCGGCAGGGGCGGTGTTGAGGGAATCGTTGAGATAGCCCTGGTCCTCCAGGACAAAGAACAGCCGGGTCAGGCCGATGGAGATGCCCACGCCGGGCAGCTGCTTGTCCGTATAATACTCTGCCAGGTTGTCATACCGGCCGCCGGAGCAGATGGAGCCGATCTCCGGGTGATCCAGCATGGTGGTCTCATACACGGTGCCGGTGTAGTAGTCAAGGCCGCGGGCAATGGTCAGGTCCAGGGCAAAGTTGGCCTCGGGCACACCAAAGCCAGCCAGGTTTTTCACCATGGCGCCCAGCTCGTCCAGGCCCTCGTCAAACTTTTCGTTCCGGCCCCGGTACTGCTCCAGAGAAGCGAGGATCTCAGCATTGCTGCCCTTGATGTCGATAAAGCGCAGGATCTCGGCTGCCTGTTCATCAGTCAGGCCAATTTCCGGGGCGGTGAGCAGATCGCGCACGCTTTTCTCGCCGATTTTTTCCAGCTTGTCCACGGTGCGCATGATGTCACCGGACTTCCGGGTCAGGTCCAGCATGCCATAAAAGCCGTTGAGGATCTTGCGGTTGTTCACCCGGATCTGGAAACGGCGCAGGCCCAGGGCGGTAAAGGTGCGGTAAATGATGGCGGGAATTTCCGCGTCGTTGGAGATGTCCAGCTTGCCATCGCCGATGATGTCGATATCAGCCTGATAGAACTCGCGGAAGCGGCCCCGCTGGGCACGCTCGCCCCGGTACACCTTGCCGATCTGGAAGCGGCGGAAGGGGAAGGCCAGGTTGGCATAGTTGAGCGCCACATATTTGGCCAGAGGGACGGTCAGGTCAAAGCGCAGGGACAGGTCGCTGTCGCCCTTGTTAAAGCGGTAGATCTGCTTTTCCGTCTCGCCGCCGCCCTTGGCCAGCAGAACCTCGCTGGCCTCGATGAGGGGGGTGTCCAGGGGAGTAAAGCCATAGAGGGAGAAGGATTCACGAATGATAGCGGCCATACGGTCAAACTGAATCTGACGGCCGGGAAGCAGTTCCATAAAACCGGAGAGGGTACGGGGTTGTACTTTAGCCATAAGTCAAAATCCTTTCTGTTGTGGAATTGTGTTTTTATAGCGGGGCAGGGGCCCGCGGCGCCGAGACGGCGGCTGATTCAAATTATTCTTCCCCTGGGGGAAGATGGAATTTGTGTCGCAGTGCAGGCATCAGCGTCATCATAAAAAACTCCTTCCACAGATTTTGCTTGTGTGCGGGAAAAAACGGGCGCTCTCATCCCATAGATTGGGACGAGAGCGCATACGCTTCGTGGTGCCACCCAATTTCAAGCGCGGTACTGCGCTCCTTTTGCCTTTTGTTGCGGAAAGGGGACCGCGCCCGTCTCCGGGCCCGCTGGTAGCGCCGTCTTCGCCGGAACCGCACCCTGAGGCCCTCTCAACCCAATGGGGCCTCTCTCTGTCGGGGGGTGTGCCGGGTACTTGTACGCCGTCATCACGGTGAATTATTTAGTATGCTAACCTAAAACAGCAAAAATGTCAAGTGCCGCATCTTACAGGGCAAAGGGGACCCGGTTGGGATTTAAGCCCAGACGCCAGTCCAGATCGCCCCGAGCCAGGCCGTGGATGAGCAGCTCAGCTGTGGCCACATTGGTGGCCACAGGGACGGAGTGCTGGTCACACAGGCGGGTGATATACAAAATGTCCTTGTCCATTTCGTTATCCTGGGGGGAGTTGAAGAACAGGACCATGTCGATCTCGTTATAGATGATGCGCTGTCCGATCTGCTCAATTCCGCCGTGCTCGTGGGACAAAAACAGGTTGACGGGCAGACCGGTGGCTTCCGCCACCATGCGTCCTGTAGCATTGGTAGCACAGACGGTATGCTTGGACAGAATGCCACAGTAAGCAGTGCAGAACTGGACCATCAAGTCTTGCTTTTTGGTGTGGCACATAATGGCAATATTCATGGGGGCGATACCTCCTTACAGCGTTATGTATCAAAAAAATTATCGAATTCGCATGATGGGAACGCGATTGCCCTCCAGCCGCAGGGCAATGTTCCAGCAGGCCTGGGCGGCGCCCCGCTTTCCACGGGAGGTCAGCGGTTGGCCCAAATTGGCGCACAGGATCACCTGGGGATCTTCCGGGACCACTCCCAGAAGAGGAAGCCCGGCGGTATTCATGGCGTCATCAATGGTGGCGCGCAGGCGGCGCAGAAGTTTGACCTGAATGCGGTTCATGACCAGGTGGACCTGGCGGATGTGTTCCAGCTCCTCTACGGTGCGTTGAGCATCCCGCAGGGAGGAGGTGTCGTTGGTGGCAATGACCAGGGCCCGGTCCGCCCCGCAGATGGCCAGCCGGAATCCGGCCCCCAATCCGGCGGGGGAATCGATCAAAACATAGTCATACATGGTGCGGGCGGTATTCAAAAGGGCCCGGACCTTATCCGGCGTGAGGTTGGCCGGCAGGGACATGGGGGCGGTGAGCAGAGACAAACCCTTTAAATCCGGGTGATCCACAGCCGCACGGGCCAGGGGACACCGCCCCAAAGCCACATCGGAAAAGTCCATCAGGGCCCGGTCGCTCAATCCCAGAGAAATGTCCAGGTTGCGAAGGCCGATGTCCATGTCAATACACAGTACCCTGCGGCCCATAAGGGCCAGGGATGCGGCGATGCCTCCGGTAATCGAGGTTTTTCCAGTACCTCCCTTGCCGGAGGTAATAGTTACCACAGTTCCCATGGAAAATCCTCCTAACATCACAATTCAAGTGTACCACAAATCTGTCCGCCGTCAACCGTTTCCCCAAAATCTTTTTGGAAAAATTTACATTTTGTAAAAAAACGGAGTTTACAGGGGCGCTTTTTGTATTTTTGCCCACCGGCGGGGATAGCCCTTCAGGGTGGGGGCGACCTTTTGAATGAGGACCACCCGGTGGACCACATCGGTGCCCGGAATGGTATAATCCCGCACTTCCCGGACCCGTCCGCCCAATAGCTGGATGGCGTGGGCGGCGTCCGCCAGTTCCTGGTCGCTGCTGGTGGACTTCATAGCTAAAAAGGTCCCGCCGGGGCGCACATAGGGCAGGCACAGCTCGCACAGCACCCGCAGGTCGGCCACAGCTCGGGCCGTGGCAAAGTCAAAGCTGTCCCGGAAGCCTTTCACCAGGGCCTGTTCTTCGGCGCGGGCGTGGACGGTGCGCACACCCTCCAGGCGGAGGGCAGCGGCCACCTCCTCCAGCCAGTCCAGCCGCTTGTTGAGGCTGTCCAGCAGGGTGAGCTCCAGGGAGGGGACCAGAATTTTCAGGGGCAGGCCGGGAAAGCCCGCACCGGTCCCCACATCAAGGAGGGTCTTGCCTGCAAAGTCCGCCATCCCTGCCAGGGCGGCACAGTCCAGCATGTGCAGGCGGGCCACCTGGTCCGGCTCCCGGATGGCGGTCAGGTTCATGACCTGGTTTTTCTCCAGGAGCATTTGGCCATATTGGGCCAATTGTTCTGCCGCCTGGGGATTGGCGTCCAAGCCCAGCTGGGCCAGACCGTCGGAAATGATGGTTTTCATAATGGTTCCTCCCTGTCAGCCGTTAAAAGCCAATGATGGTTACCCCTACCATCCCAAAGTTGGACAAAAGGCCTACGATCCCGATGGGAAGGGTAGCAAGGGCCAGCAGCCAGCACACCACGGCGGCCAGAATGGCCATCCACTTACCCGGCCGGCCGGTGGAGCGCCAGCTGACCAGGGACAGGATGCCCAGACCGATGAGACCGGGGACGGTGAGCAGGGGAGCCAGGTTGCCCAGGGTGGTGCCGGTATAAAAGTAATAGGTCGTCAGCCCCAGGAGGATGAGCACATAGACCAGGGCGATCCAGGCCAGGGTGCGCTTGACTGGGGAGGCGGGGGTGTAGCCTTTTTCGTCCCGGTCCTGCTTGTTCAAATGGTTGGATTCGGGCATAGCAGTTCCTCACTTTTTAGATTGGAATGGTCGGTTGCGTTTAGGAGCGCTGAACCCCTTGCGGCGCAAGGGGTTCAGGCGTTGACCGTTCTGGAGCCGTTTTCAGAGGCAAAAATGACCCAGGATAGGTCCCAGGGCGGTAAAAACGGCTGGAGACAGGTAAAACATATAGTTATATTTTAAGAAAAAACAACAAGTTGAAATACGAACTGTATCGTCCGGTCTATTACTTCTTGGGCACCATCACTTCCAGGCCGCCCATGTAGGGACGCAGGACCTGGGGAATGACCACGGAGCCGTCGGCCTGGAGGTTGTTCTCCAGGAAGGCGATGAGCATACGGGGAGGAGCCACCACGGTGTTGTTCAGGGTGTGGGGCAGGTACATGCCGTTCTCACCCTTGACACGCATCTTCAGGCGGCGGGCCTGGGCGTCGCCCAGGTTGGAGCAGGAGCAGACCTCAAAGTACTTCTGCTGACGGGGGGACCAGGCCTCGATGTCACAGGACTTCACCTTCAGGTCAGCCAGGTCGCCGGAGCAGCACTCCAGCTGGCGCACAGGGATGTCCAGGGAGCGGAACAGCTCCACAGAGTAGCGCCACATCTTCTCGTACCAGTCCATGGAGTCCTCAGGCTTGCAGACCACGATCATCTCCTGCTTCTCAAACTGGTGGATGCGGTAGACGCCGCGCTCCTCGATGCCGTGGGCGCCCTTCTCCTTGCGGAAGCAGGGGGAGTAGGAGGTGAGGGTCTGGGGGAGGGAGGCCTCGGGGATGATCTGGTCAATGAACTTGCCGATCATGGAGTGCTCGCTGGTACCGATGAGGTAGAGGTCCTCACCCTCGATCTTGTACATCATGGCCTCCATGTCGGTCTGGGACATGACGCCCTCCACCACGTTGCCGTGGATCATGAAGGGGGGAATGCAGAAGGTGAAGCCCTTGTTGATCATAAAGTCACGGGCATAGGCCAGCACCGCCTCGTGGAGGCGGGCCACATCGCCCAGCAGGTAGTAGAAGCCGTTGCCGGACACCCGGCCGGCGGAATCCATGTCGATGCCGTTGAAGGACTCCATGATCTCGGTGTGGTAGGGGATCTCAAAGTCGGGCACCTTGGGCTCGCCGAAGCGCTCTACCTCTACATTGGCGGAGTCGTCAGGACCGATGGGCACAGAGGGGTCAATGATGTTGGGGATGACCAGCATGATCTTGCGGATCTGGGCGGCCAGCTCGGTCTCACGGGCTTCCAGCTCGGCCAGACGGTCGGCGTTGGCCTTGACCTTGGCCTTGACGGCCTCGGCCTCCTCCAGCTTAGAGGGGTCCTTCTTGGCCTGGCCCATGAGCATGCCCACCTGCTTGCTCAGGGTGTTGCGGCTGGCCCGCAGCTCATTGGCCTCGCTGACACAGGCGCGGTTCTCCGCGTCCAGAGCCAGAACCTGGTCCACCAGGGGAAGTTTCTCGTCCTGGAACTTCTTTTTGATGTTTTCCTTCACCACATCGGGGTTTTCCCGGATAAATTTCATGTCCAGCATAGTATTGTTACGCTCCTTTTATCATAAGGTAATATCAAATAAATTGTTTCATGTGAAACATTGCCGGTAAGATCAGAAGAGCAGATCGTACAGCTCTGCGTATTGCTGCTTGGGGGAGGGGCCGTCAGGCTCCGCGTAGGACTGGTCGGGCAGGGCGTCCACCAGGCCGGAGGCCTCAAACTGTTCGGCCAGCTCCCTGGCCGCTCGGGTATAGCCTCGGGAAAATTGCCGCTGGATGCGCCAGAACCAGTCCATCGCCTGAAGGGAGCGCTCCAGCTCTTTTGCTGTATCCGAGGAGTTTTCCGCTGCCTGGATGGCATCCTCCAGCTGGTCGGAGAGCTCCTGGTTTTCCTGCCGCAGCTGATTCCGCTCGGCAATGATATTTTCCAGGGTCTGCAGGGTAGAGTTGGAACTTTGCTGCAGGTCGTCAATTTCTGCCTTGTTGAGCCGCTGCTGCATCATATAGGTCATGAGCAGCAGCAGAAAGGCGGCGGCAAACAGAACGGTGATGTATTGGAAGACTGACCGCTGGCTGCGGCGCTGCTGTCCTCTGGCACGGGAACGGGCGGAGGGCTTGTGTTCTCCGGCCTTTTCCGGGGCGGGGGAGGAGGCCTTCCGGTCTTTTGCGGGCTCAGCCATGGAAGTCGCCTCCTTTCTCCTGAAGCTGTTGGAGCAGAGAAAGCAGGGCCTCCAGGTCCTGATCGCTGTAATATTCCAGCTCGATCTTGCCCTTTTTGCCTTTGTGGGCGATTTTGACCTTCCGGCCCAGCCGTCCGGACAGATCTTTTTCCAGCTCGCCCAGGTAGAGGGACAGGTCAGGACCCTGGGTGACGGGTTTTTCCTTCTTCTCCCGCTGGAGGGCTTTGATCAGTGCCTCGGTCTGACGCACGGAGAGCTGCCCTTCCACCACCTTTTTGGCGGCCAGACGCTGAAGATCAGCAGTAGGAGCGCCCAAAATGGCACGGGCATGACCGGCAGAGAGGGTTCCTTCCTCCAGCATGGCCATGACCTCCTGAGGAAGCGCCAGAAGTCGGAGGGTGTTGGCGATGGCGGGGCGGGATTTTCCCATTTGCTGGGCCACCTGCTCCTGGGTCAGACCATAGTCCTCCATCAAAACCTGATAACCACGGGCCTCTTCGGCGGGGTTCAGGTCCTCCCGCTGGAGGTTCTCAATGAGGCCCAGCTCCATGACCTTCCGGTCGTCGGCTTCAATGATCACCGCCGGGACCTCGGCCAGTCCCGCGGCTTTGGCGGCCCGCCAGCGGCGCTCGCCGGCAATGATCTGATAGTAGCCGGAGGCCAGCCGGCGTACGGTAAGGGGCTGAATGATCCCGTGGGTGCGGATGGAGTCGGTCAGGTCGTCCAGGGCCTCCTGATCAAACCGCTTGCGGGGCTGGTTCAGTCCCGGCTCCACTTGGGAGATGGGAAGGGAGACGGAGCCCTCTCCCTGGGGCTGCAAAGCCGGGTCGCCCAACAGGGCGTTCAGTCCCCGGCCGAGGCCCAATTCTGTATTTCGCTTTGCCATAGCATGATACCTTTCTTATATAGGATAGCCTGGATTTCAATTGCTTCGGTCAGGTGTGGGACATTTCCTCCGCCAAAAGGCGATAGGCCTCCGCGCCCCTGGAATAGGGATCATAGGCGGAAATAGGCTTTCCATGGCTGGGGGCCTCGGACAGACGGACGTTCCGGGGAATTACCGTGGCAAATACTTGTCCGGGGAAATGCCGCTTGACCTCCTCCGCCACCTGAAGGGACAAGTTGGTCCGGCTGTCAAACATGGTCAGCAGAACACCCTCCAGGGCCAGGTGGGGATTGAGTCCCCGCTTGATGAGCCGGACGGTGGCCAGCAGATCGCTCAGGCCCTCCAGAGCGTAGTACTCGCACTGCACCGGGACCAGCAGGGAGTGGGCTGCACACAGAGCGTTGACCGTGAGCAATTCCAGAGAGGGGGGGCAGTCGATGAAAATGTAGTCGTAGCCATCACTCAGGGAATCCAGGGCATTTTTCAGCAGCTTTTCCCGGTTCTCAATGGCGATCATCTCGATCCCCGCCCCAGCTAGGGCCTTGTTGGAGGGGAGCACATCCCCGTACTTGGTGGACACAACGGCCCGCTTTGGATCGGCGCCGTTGATCAGCACGTCATAGACGTTGGGGGAGGCGGTATTTTTGTCCACACCCATCCCGGAGGTGGCGTTGGCCTGGGGGTCAAAGTCGCACAGCAGAACCCGTTTCCCCAAATTCTTCAGTGCGGCGGTGATATTTACGGTGGTAGTGGTTTTGCCCACACCGCCTTTCTGATTGACAACGGCAATGATCTTAGCCATGGGGCGCCTCCTTGCAGCGGACAATATGGTAAACTTCACAGCACTTCATTATATCAACGCCCCCAGTATATTTCAACTGTTTTTCCGCTTTTTGTGCCAGGAGACGGAAAGAGAAAATGTTTCACATGAAACATTTTCACAACCCCATAAGAAAGGCCCCAAACGCAAGGGTGCGTTTGGGGCGCAGCAGGGGAGGCTTAAGAGGATTTTCGGGGAATGTGAATGGTAAGCAAAATTTCGTCATCGGAATCCTGACGGCGGCACTGGGCGTTTACTCCGGCGGAGCGCATAAGGTCCAGGCTGCGGGTAAGGGTATTCAGGAACAGACGCACATCCTTTACGATAAAGGTAGGGCGTTTGCGGGGAGAGGGAGCGGCAGAGAGTACCTGCTCGACGATGGCTTCCGTCTGGGCGACGGTCAGCTTTTGGCTGACAATGCGCTGTGCCACGTCCAACTGCTGTTGGGGGTCCTCCAGCCGGAGCAGGGCCCGTGCATGGCGCTCGGTGGCCTTGTGCTCCCGGAGCAGGCCCAGCACTTGAGGCGATAGTTTCAGCAGGCGCAGCTTGTTGGCAATGGCGGACTGGCTTTTCCCCAGCCGCCGGGCCGTCTCCTCCTGGGAGATGTGATAGGTATCCATGAGCTGCCGCAGGGCTAGGGCCTCCTCCCAGAAGTCCAGGTCCCGGCGCTGCAGATTCTCCACCAGGGCCAGCAGGGAGGAGGACTGGCTGTCCACCTGGACGGACAGGCAGGGGACTTGTTCCAGCCCGGCCAGCTTTGCGGCCCGAAGGCGGCGCTCGCCGGCCACCAGCTCCCACTGTCCCTCCCTTCGGCGGACGGTAAGGGGCTGTAAAATACCCAGGGAGCGGATGGAGTCGGCCAGTTCCTCCAGCTCAGGGGTTGTAAACACACTTCTGGGCTGGTTGGGATTGGGCACAATGGCGTCGATGGGCAAAAACAAGACCTTCCCGCTGTCAAATAGTCCTTTCTTCGGCAGCAGCCGCATGGAAATCCCGCCTTTCCAATAGCTTGTACCAATAGATTACCATAAAATAGAAAATATACCGTCGAAAACAGGGGGCGGGAAAAAATTTTATTTCCAAGGAAATTCTGTCAAGCTATTTGCCTAAAAAACACAGCGGCTTTGGTGATAATTTCTAATGAAACAGAAAACAAGACCGTAGTACTTGTAAAAAATGGAGACAGCGACTATAATAAACCCATAAGGGCCCGGTTTGGGCAGGTCTGCCGGGAGCGGCTGGGGCCTGTCAAACAGGAGAGATGCCGGTCCCTGAGCAAAAGGAAGGAGAGTGTATTATGAAGAGTAAGAAACTGCCCCTTGCCTTCTGGATTTTTGTGGGACTGCTGGTGGGCGTTGTCGCTGGACTGCTGCTGATTCCCATGAATATCGGCGGCATGGCGGGGAAAGACTTTGCCGCTGCATATATTAAACCCTGGGGCGATATCTTCCTGAATCTGCTGAAGTTTATCGTGGTGCCCATTGTGCTGTTTTCCATTGCCTCCGGCGTCATCTCCATGCAGGACATCAGCAAGGTGGGCTCCGTGGGCGGAAAGACCGTGGTTTATTACATGTGCACCACCGCCTTTGCGGTGATTCTGGCCCTGATTTTGGCCAGCCTGGCCAAGGGCGCCGGATTGTTTGTGGAAATGAATACCACAGGACTGGAATATACCCCGCCGGAAGGGCAGAGCCTTATGACGGTGATCGTCAACATCTTCCCCTCTAATGTGGTGCAGCCTTTGCTGAATTCCACCATGCTCCAGGTCATTGTGATTTCCCTGCTTCTGGGCTTTGGCATTTTGCTGGCTGGGGAGAGGGGACTGGTGGCGGCTCAGATCGTGGACAGCTTTAACGAGGTGTCCATGAAGATCATGGATTTGATCATTCGCCTGTCGCCCATCGGTGTGGCCTGCCTCATCTGCCCGGTGGTGGCGGAGAACGGGCCTCAGATTCTCCAGTACATGGTGGCTGCCCTGGCGGTGGCCTATGTGGGCTATGTGGTCCACGCGCTGGTGGTATACTCCACCACCGTAAAGGTGCTGGGGGGCGTTTCTCCCACCGCCTTCTTTAAGGGAATGGCTCCGGCTATGATGATGGCTTTTTCCTCCGCGTCCTCCGTGGGCACGCTGCCCTTTAACATGGAGTGTGCCGAGCGGCTGGGCGCCCGCCGGGAGGTATCTTCCTTTGTCCTGCCTCTGGGCGCTACTATTAACATGGATGGAACCGCCATTTATCAGGGCGTGTGCGCGGTGTTTATTGCCACCGCCTATGGCATTGACCTGAGCATTGGACAGATGCTCACCATCGTACTGACCGCCACCTTGGCCTCCGTAGGCACTGCCGGTGTTCCCGGCGCGGGCATGGTCATGCTGGCTATGGTGCTCCAGAGTGTCAACGTGCCGGTGGAGGGCATTGCCTTGGTGGCCGGAATCGACCGGGTCTTTGACATGGGACGCACCACCGTGAATATCACCGGTGACGCCGCCTGCGCGGTGATCATCTCCAAGATGGAGGACCGGAAGGCCGCCCGGACCAAGGGCGTGCTGGGCTAAAGCAACGTTTGCCGGGCCGCTGGGGCGGCCCGGCAATTTTTTTCACAGGGAAGTGTAAAATTCAAAAAAGGGATTGCAGGTAAAGAAAATTTTTTGTAAAATACTAGTATATTTTGAGAGAGACGGCCCGCATTCCGGGCCGTTCTTACGCTAAGAAAGGCGGTTAGGATCCCATGGAGATGCTGAAGGAGCGCATTCGCAAAGATGGCGTAGTCAAGGGGACAGACGTGCTGAAAGTGGATAGCTTTCTCAATCATCAGATGGACATTACCCTGTTTGGAGAAATTGGGAAGGAGTTTCAGCGGCGTTTTGCAGACAGCGGCGTCAACAAGATCCTGACCATTGAGGCATCGGGCATTGGAATTGCCTGTATTACGGCCCAGTACTTTAACTGCCCGGTGATCTTTGCCAAAAAGACCCAGACCAAAAACATTGCCGGGGAGGTCTACACCACTCAGGTGGAGTCCTTTACCCACGGCAGAATCTACGATGTGATCGTGTCCAAGCGGTTCCTGGGCCCTGGGGACCGGGTGCTGGTCATTGACGATTTTCTGGCCAACGGCGCCGCTCTGGAGGGGCTGTTTGACCTGATCCGCCAGTCCGGTGCAGAGCTGGTAGGCGCTGGAATCGTAGTGGAGAAGGCCTTCCAGCCCGGAGGCGCCCGCCTGCGGGCAAAGGGAATCCGCATTGAGTCCCTGGCCAGGGTGAAATCCATGTCGGAAGAGACAGGAGTGGAATTTGTGGACTGAGGCCAAAGCCTGGTTTCCGTCCCGATCATCTGCAGAAAGAATGCCCGGTGGAAGCGATGGCTTCCACCGGGCATTTTGTTTGGGAAAAAATCAGCCTTCCTGACTGGACGCGGCGGAGGAGCTGTCAGAGCTCTCCTGCTCTTTGGCCTCCAAAACGGCGTTGACTTCCTGCTGAACGGCAGCCTTCATGGAAACGACCTTTTCCCGGAAGGCGGCGGGATCCAGCTGGTCATAGGCATCCATAGTCTCCAGGCCATATTCCTCCAGCCAGGCGTCTGTCTTCCCCTGCATCAGCTGGGCCACCAGCTGATTGCGGTAGTCCGCCGGGTCCAGGGGCAGGCGGAGGATGATGTGATAGCCCGTAGATTCACTGTATACCACGTCGCTGATTTCCCCGTCCTTCAGGGCAAGGGCAGCCTCCTCAAACTCAGGGACCATCTGCCCCTTATAAGCGGTATAGCCGTCGGGATAGGAAGCCAGACCGGGGTCCTCGCTGTACTCGTTCATCAGCTCGTCGAACAGGGCCACAGGGTCCTCGGCAGCACGCAGCTGGGCAAGCAGGTCCTCAGCGGTGGCCTTCTTCTGGGCGGCGGCCTCCTCGTCCAGGGCCTCGCCGGTCTCCACGTTCTTCGTGGCCAGGAGGATGTGTTTGGCCCGGTAGACCCCCAGCTCGTCCTGGGCGTAGGCCAGCACCTCCGCGTCGGTGGGATAGCCCTCGCTGCCCTCGCCAAAGTAGAGGTTTTGCAGCTGCAGGTGCAGGTCGGCACAGGTGCTCATTTGAGAGAGCAGATCCCAGGTGAGCATCTGGTACCAGAAGGAGCGCTCCGCCAGCTCCTCGTTGCCCAGGGTTTCGACAGCCTGGGCACGCTGGCTCTCCAGCTGGTCCAGGGTCTCCTGGGTGACGGAGAGCCCCTCCTTCTGGGCCAGAGTGGGGAGCAGGGCATAGAGGGCCGCAGCCTCCAGGGCACTCTTCTTCATCTGGTCAGACAGGGTCATGCCATCGCCCAGGTCCGTGTCCCAGGGCAGCTCGGTCATGTAGCCGTTGTACTGGGACAAGGTCAGCTCAATGCCGTAATTGATCCAGTAGAGCAGCTCCGCGGCGGTGATGTCTGTCTCGCCCACACGGGCTACCACCGTGTCTCCAGCCATGCCGGAGGTGGCCAGGTAGGGGTCGGTCACCCCGGTGAGGTCCATGGCCTCCACCTCAGAGGTGCTGCTGCTAGCGGAAGAAGAAGCGCCGGAGGAGCTGGCTGCACTGGAGGAGGAGCTGGAGCCTCCGCCGCAGCCGGCCAGAGCGGACAGCCCCATAACCAGGGCCAGGGCCGCAGCCAGGAATCGTTTGATTGGTTTCATGAATACAGGTTCCTTTCTCGGATGGAAAAATAAAAGATCGTAAGCTTCATCATAGCACAAATAAAGCCATGGGGCAATATGGGAGGTCAGATTTCTCCCAGTGCTTTGGCATAGGCCTCCACCAGGCCGCTGGCCGCCCGAAGGGAATTCTCTTCCTTGCCCAGAGCCAGGGAAAAGCGGGGCGTTTCCCCAGGGATGAGCACCAGACGCTTTTGGTACTTCTCCTGGGCGCATAGCTGGGAGAAGGGTTCCAGCTGAAATTCGTCCAGGGTAAAGACCAGCTTGCCGCCCTTTTGGGCGATGTCCCGGATGCGGCACTGGGCAGCTGTGGAGCGCAGAAGGGCCACGGAAATGAGGTTATTGACCTGTCTGGGAGGCTCGCCGAAGCGGTCGATGAGCTCATCCATGATTTCGTCGGCATCCTGTTCGCTGCGGATGGCGGCAATGCGCCGGTAGAGGTCCATGCGCTGCTCCGGAGAGGCCACATAGCGGTCGGGGATGGCGGCGGCCACGGACAGGGTGGCGGCGCACTCGGTGCGGGTGGGGAGGCTCTGGCCCTGCTCGGTGAGCACCGCCTCCTCCAGCAGCTTCAGATACATGTCGTAGCCCACGGAGAGGAGGAAGCCCGACTGCTCCGGGCCCAGTACATTGCCCGCCCCCCGGATCTCCAGGTCCCGCATGGCGATTTTAAAGCCCGAGCCAAACTCAGCAAATTCCCGGATGGCTTCCAGGCGTTTGGTGGCCACCTCCGAGAGGACCTTGCCCTTGCGGTAGGTGAGGTAGGCAAAGGCCCGGCGGTTGGACCGGCCCACCCGGCCCCGGATCTGGTGGAGCTGGGCCAGACCCAGCTTGTCGGCGTCCTCAATAATAAGGGTGTTGGCGTTGGGCAGGTCGATGCCCGTCTCAATGATGGTGGTGCACACCAGGACGTTGATTTCCCCGTCGGTCATCTGGCTCATTACGTCGTCAATGGCCTCCTGGGTCATCCGGCCGTGGGCCACGCCGATGACCGCGTCCTCTCCCAGCAGCAGCTGAATGCGGGCGGCGCAGCGGTCGATGGTCTCCACCCGGTTGTGGAGGTAATAGACCTGGCCGCCCCGCTCCAGCTCCCGGCGCATGGCATCCCCCAGCACGTTCCAGTCGTGCTCCAGCACGTAGGTCTGAACCGGCTGGCGGTCAGAGGGGGGCTCTTCCAGAGTGGACATGTCCCGGATGCCCGAGAGGGCCATGTTCAACGTGCGGGGAATGGGGGTGGCGGAGAGGGTGAGCACATCCACCTGCTGGAAGGTCTCCTTCAGCTTCTCCTTGTGCTGCACCCCAAAGCGCTGCTCCTCGTCCACCACCAGAAGGCCCAGATCCTTAAACCGCACGTCCCGGTTAAAGAGCCGGTGGGTGCCAATGAGGATGTCCACCTCGCCGGTTTCCACCTTGCGCAGGGTCTCCTTCATCTGGGTGGGGGTGCGGAAGCGGGAGACCACGTCGATGTTCACCGGGTACTTGGAAAACCGCCGCAGGGCGGTGAGATAGTGCTGCCGGGCCAGGACGGTGGTGGGCACCAGAATGGCCGCCTGCTTTCCGTCCAGTACACACTTCATCATGGCCCGGAAGGCCACCTCCGTCTTGCCATAGCCCACGTCGCCGCACAGCAGCCGGTCCATGGGGATGGGGCGCTCCATGTCGGTTTTGATCTCCTGGATGCACCGCAGCTGGTCGTCGGTCTCGGTGTATTCAAACTGCTCCTCAAATTCCCGCTGCCAGGGGGAGTCGGGGGAGAAGGCATAGCCGGGGCGGCGCTGGCGCTGGGCATAGAGCTGAATGAGCCCTTTGGCCAGGTCCTGGACCGCCTTTTTGGCCTTTGTTTTGGCCTTTTCCCACTCTACGCCTCCCAGGCGGTTGAGCTTTTTGGTCTGGGCGGCGTCCTCGCCGCCGCCGATGTACTTGCTCACCAGGTCCAGCTGAGTGGCCGGGACATAGAGCACGTCCGTGCCCGCGTAAGCAATTTTCACATAGTCCTGCTCCACCCCGTCAATGGGCATCTTCACCATGCCCACGAACCGGCCCACGCCATGGTGCTCGTGGACTACCAGGTCTCCGGGGGTGAGGTCGGCATAGGATTTCAGCTTCTGGCGATTGGTGGAGTCCTTTACCGGCCGCCTGCGGCGGATGGCCTTCTTGTTTCCCTCGGTGAGCACCGCCAGATGGAGGGAGGGGTACTCCAGGCCGCTGGACAGCCCGCCGATGGTAATGGTGATGGAGCCGGGCTTGGGCAGCTGGGTGAGCTGAAACTCCACAGCGGCCTTGACCTTCTGCTCCCGCAGAAGGGTCTGCAGGTCCAAGGCCCGCTGCTCCCCTGACACCAGCACCAGGCTGGCAAAGCCGCTGCTTTGATAGTGGGCCAGGTCCTGCACCGCCGTCTCCAGGCTCCCGCCGAAGGAGGAGAGCTGTTTGGCGGTGAGGGAGAGGAGGGCCTTTGGGGGCGTGGGATAGCCGGAAGCGGCAAAGGAGTCCAGATAGATGCAGGCCCAGTCCTCCAGCCGCTCACACAGGTGGGGAAAGGTGAGGGCCAGGTCGGCGCAGGAGCCGTCCAGCTCCCCCTGCTCCATCAGAATTTTGATATCCTCCTCCATTTGCCACTGGTAGGTTTTGGCCCGCTCGGCAATCCGGGGGCATTCCGAGAAAATGAGACAGGCATCCGGGGGGAGGTAGTCGGCCATGGTGGCCGCCTGAGGATAAATGAGGGACAGGTACCGGTCCATGGCGGGGAAGGTGCGCCCCTGGGCAATGGCCTCCCCATCCCGCTCCAGAGTTTGGGCCAGAGGGGCGTTGCCTGCCCGCAGCGCCTTGGCGGCCAGCTTTTCCACCTTGGCGGCCAGGCCCTGGAGTCCGCCGGGAGCCATCTGGGGCAGGACCTCAGCGGCGGGGAGGAGGAGGACCTGCTCTGTGTTCTCCGTACGGCGCTGGGTGGACGGGTCAAAAAAGCCCATGGCGTCCACTTCGTCCCCGAAGAACTCCACCCGGACCGGGTGGTCCAGGGCGGGGGAGAAGACGTCCAAAATTCCGCCCCGGAGGGCAAACTGCCCCACGCCCTCCACCTGTTCGCAGCGGACGTATCCGGCGGCAGACAGGGTCTCGGACAGTTCATTCAGGTCATAGCTCTGCCCCAGCTTCAGCTCCAGGCAGCAGCGTTTCAGAAGATCGGGGGGCAGGGTGCGCTGCAAAAGGGCCTCCACCGTGGCCACCACATAGGGGTGCTGCCCCTGTTCCATGGAGCGCATAAGGGACAGGCGCTTGTGCTCCCACTGGCGGGAGACAGAGGCTGCGTTATGGAAGGTGAAGGAGCGGGGGGTAAGGACCGGCACCGGTCCCTCCACAAAGGCGGCCAGATCCTGGGCCAGCCGCTCGCCCTCCCCCTCGTCAGCGCAGAGGAGCACCACGGGCCGCTGGGTGAGAAGTCCCACCCCGGCGGCAATATGGACCCGGTGAATGGCCGATACTCCGGACAGGGCCACAGGGCAGCGTCCTCCCTCCAGACAGGTCAGGAGCTGCTGAAATTCCGGCAGTCGATTTAGAGCGGCAGTAAGCAGTTTCATGGGAAAAACCTCAATGTTTTGAATCGTTGGGCAACGCGGCAATGCCCCTGCCCCCAAGAGGGGGAGGGGTTGGTACCTTCAGTATATCCGTCCCAAGGAGGGCCGTCAAGGGGAAGGAGGGAGAAGAAAGGGAGGCCACTCACCCTTTTGGTGAATGGCCTCCCGGTATGATTATTTGATCTCGTAATCCCGTCCGAACTGCAGCTCACCAAAGTCAATGCGGCTGCCCCGGAAGGAGTGGTCGTCGTCCTCGTCGTCCTCATCCCCGTCCTCCTGGTCGGAGACGGGGTCAAACTCCGCGGTGTCGTCCAGGTCCTCCTGGGAAGCCTCCTGGGCGGCCTTGGAGCGGAGGTTTTCCTCCGTGGCGTCCTTCATGGCCTGGGCCAGCAGACGCTGCACATTGTCGTCGATTTCCGAGACGGTCTCCTCCACCGCGTCCACCACAGGGGTGGTCTCAGGGGGATAGAGCTCCTGGAGGTGGTCCAGATAGTCGCTGTGCTGGGCGTGGAGGGCACGCACCTGCTCCACAAAGGAGGCGGTGGCCTTTTGAGCCTGCTGCAGGCGGAACTCCTCTGCCTCCAGCTCCTTGGAGATGTTGGCCTTTCGGGCGGAGGCCTGAGCTTCGGCTTCCTTCAGGATCTCTTCCTTCTTCCGCTCGGCCTCCTGGACCAGCTCATCGGCCATACGCTGGGCCGTCATCAACGCTTTCCGCATGGCCTCCTCGGTGGAGCGGTACTCCTCCACCTTATCCACCAGCACCTTCATCTTGCTCTTCAAGACCGCGTTTTCGCTGTACAGGGCGGAGTAGTCCCCCGTGAGGATATCCAAAAATTCATCCACCTGAGACATGTTGTAACCGCCGAACGAGGCCTTTTGGAAGGCGCGTTCCGATACTTCCTGCGGAGTCAGCATAGTATATTCCCTCCAGTTTTATCTACAAATGGTAGTATTTCCGGTTAGAAATACAGCCCGTTGTTCTCCAGTTCATCAATCAGGTCGCCCAGAATGTCCACATTGTAGGGGGTGATGATGTAAGTGGAGATGGCCACCTTCTTGATCTTGCCCTCGTTGGCATAGGCCACGCCGGACAGGAAGTCCAGCAGCCGCCGGGCGATCTCCTTGTTGGTGGACTCCAGGTTCAGCACCACGGTGCGCTTTTCCCGCAGGTGGTCGGCAATGGCGGAAGCGTCCTCAAACTTGTCGGGCTTCACCAGCACCACCTGCAGCTGGGTGGCGGCCCGGATATTGACCACCTTGTTGCTGCGGCGCTCCTCCTCGGTCATAGGGGCCTCGCTGCGGGGGGCACGCTCGGTGCGCTCCCGGCGTTCCACCGGGCGGGGGGAGATGTCAAAATCGTCAAAGTCGTCCTCTTCCTCGTCCTCATAGGGATGGGCCAGGCGCTTAAATTCGTCAAAGATACCCATGATAGTTCCTCTTTTCTTTTCCAGTGAAATTGATGGGCGGCAGGCGCTCAGCGATGGGCCATGGGGGGCCGTGGGCCGAACAGGGCGGTACCCACGCGCACCAAGGTGGCTCCCTCGGCGATGGCGTCCTCGTAATCCGCGCTCATGCCCATAGACAGACAGTCCATAACACTTTGATTATCCGACATTTTTTGCGTTATGTCAATAAAAAGCTGACGCATTTGTGCAAAATATCTTCGGTTTGCCCCAGGAGCCGCGGAAATGGGGGGGATGGCCATCAGTCCCCGCAGGCGAATGTGGGGAAGCTGGCCTGCCTGCTCCACCAGTTCAGGCAGCAGTTCGGGGGAGCAGCCGCTCTTGCTCTCTTCCCCGCCGATGTTCACCTCCAGAAGAATGTCCTGGACGATCCCCAGCTTGTCCGCCTGGGTGTGGATGGCCTGGAGCAGGTGGAGAGAGTCCACCGACTGGATGAGATCCACCTTGCCCACCACTTGCTTGACCTTGTTGGTCTGCAGGTGGCCGATGAAGTGGACCTCACGGGCCCCGGCGTAGGCGTCCGCGGCCAGGTGGGCCGTGAGCTCCTGGACGCGGTTTTCTCCGCATACCGCGATGCCGGCGGCAATGGCCTGGCGGATGGTGTCATCACTTTGTACCTTCGTGGCGGCACACAGG
This sequence comes from Lawsonibacter sp. LCP25S3_E2, assembly GCF_052117285.1. Classification (NCBI taxonomy): domain Bacteria; kingdom Bacillati; phylum Bacillota; class Clostridia; order Eubacteriales; family Oscillospiraceae; genus Lawsonibacter; species Lawsonibacter sp. LCP25S3_E2. The sequence goes on along the minus strand of NZ_JBQKJL010000012.1, from coordinate 18,424 downwards.
GTAATTTCTGCCGGCGAGCGGCCGGCAGCGAGGGCCGCGGCGGCAATTTTTGACTGTACCAATGCGATGTTGCTGCTTAAATCCATGAAAATCCCCCATTTCTATCTGGAAACATACCGGTTATTTCATCAGAAGCTGTCCATCCTGCAGACCGGTGGCCTGGGTAATGATCTCGTCGCCGGAGCGGAGGATTTTCCGCCCGGTGCCCACAGGGGAGACCACATAGTAGTCGCTGCCCTCGGTGACCACGTCCACCTCTTTAAACTCCGTGCGGCCGTTGACTAGGGCATAGACCCCCAGGCGGGTGGTCTGGGTGACCTCTCCGGTCTCCTCGTCCGTGGTCTCCTCCTCCACCAGGCGAAGGGCGGATTTGGGAATGCGCAGGCCGGACCAGCTGTCAAAAATCAGCTCGGCGGTCTGGCGGCGCAGGAGGGTGGTGCGGGAGAGATACTTGTCTGTGGAAAATACCACCACGGCCTGGTCCCCCTCGGGTTCACTGATGTAATTCACGGACATCTCCACATCCTGGGTAAAGTCGCCGGTAAACCGCAGCAGAGCGGTGCCCCCCTCCTGCAGGCGCTGGGCGGAGGACAGGGGCAGCACACAGGCAAAGTACCACCGGTTGGAGACGATGAGCTTTCCCGTGGCGGAAACCGCCCCATCTCCGCCGCTCATCAGGGTGGTGAGGGAGGAGGGGGTCATGGTGAGAACGGAGCTGGGGGTGAGGGAGGACTCATATCCGTCCACAAGGCTGGAGAAAATCCCCGACTGGCTGGCCGTTACCCGTGTGGTGGCGGCAGCGGAGCGCTGATTGAGGGAGGTGAGCTGGCTGTTGAGCTCCTGGAGATGGGCTGTGAGGTCGGCGGCGGTGAGGCCGTCGCCGTAGGTGTAGCCCCGCTTCAGAATGTCGCTTTTTACCTCCCGGATCTGATCCTCCAGGTCGTTATAATCCCCCAGGGCAGAGCTGGAGCGGATGGCAACCATGCTCTGCAGGATCTCCTCGTCCAGCCGGGCGGCGGACTCCACGTTTCCGCTCTGGCCCACGGCGTACTGCAGCAGCTGGATCTCCTGGGTCAGGGCCTGGATCTGGGCCTGGTCCGCCTGGGCCTGGGTGTCCCGGTAGACCAGGGCGACCGTCTGGCCCACGCCCACCTTCTCCCCCTCACTGCGGGTCAACTCTACAATCCCTGACTGGCTGGGGAACACGACCTCGTCCCGCACCAGCAGGCCGTCGGCCTCCACGCTGTCCACAGCGGTGTAGGTATAAGCCAGGGTGGTGCGGTAGGGTTCCTGAAAGGCGCGAAAGGCATATACGCCCATATAGATCGCCAGAACGACAAATATGGCGGTCATAACAAAGGCAATGAGGGGTTTTCCTTGTTTCATGGGATGATTCCTTTTCTTTCTCTTCGGTCAAATGAAAAACAGCTTCAGTTCAGCTCGCCCGGCTCGTACAGGGGGATGGGCCGCTCGGGAACAATGGTGGAGATGGCGTGCTTATAGATAATTTGCTGTTTACCGTCGCTGGTGAGTACCACGGTGAAGGCATCAAAGCCGGTGACATAGCCCCGCATTTGAAAGCCGTTCATCAAAAACATGGTGACCGGTCTGCGGTCCCGGCGGGCCTGGGTGAGGAAGATCTCCTGAAGGTTATTTGTTTTCTGCATATGTAGCACTCCTTTTTTCTTTGGCCGGTGGCCCGGCCTGAGTGCCACTATCATATACCGAATTCTTTCATATATCCTGTCGAAGCCTGGAGCGCGGCGGCAAAATCAGGCACGCTGTCCCAATAGAGCCACTTGGCCGCGGAATTGCGGCGAAACCAGGTGAGCTGGCGCTTGGCATACTGCCGGGAGCGCAGCTTGATCTCCTCCGCGGCGGCGGCGGTGTCCCCATCTCCCAGCAGGGTAGCGGCCATCTCCTTATATCCGATGGCCTGCATGGCGGTGCACCGCTGGGGCACGCCGCTGTGGAGCAGCTGCTCCACCTCCTGAACCAGTCCCGCCTCCATCATCTCGTCCACCCGGCGGTCAATGCGCGCCCACATATCCTCCCGGCGGGAGAAGGCCAGCGTCAGGGTAAGGGCCTCATACCGGGGCGGGATGGCTTTTGTCTCGGCGTTGTGCTGGGTGATGGTTTTCCCGGTGGAGTAGTAGACCTCCAGGGCCCGGACAATGCGCTTTTCATCGTTAGGGTGAAGGCGCGCGGCGCTGTCCGGGTCCACCTTGCCCAGCTCCTCCAACAGGGCCTGGCCCCCCTCGGTGCGCATACGTGCCTCCAGCTCGCCCCGCAGGGGGCTTTGCTCGTCAAAGTGGGCAAAGGTCCGTCCAGACAGCAGGGAGTCGATATAAAGCCCCGTTCCCCCCGCCAGAATGGGCAGCTTGCCCCGTGCGAGGATGTCGTCCACCCATTGGGCGGCCAGGTCCACATACCGGGCCACGGAGAAGTCCTCCTCCGGGTCGGCCACGTCGATCATGTGGTGGGGCACCCCCCGCATTTCCTCGGGAGTGGGTTTGGCGGTGCCGATGTCCATGCGGCGGTAGATCTGCATAGAGTCGGCGGAGACCACCTCGCCGTTGTGGGAAAGGGCCAGCTCCACGGCCAGCCGGGTCTTGCCCGAGGCGGTGGGACCGCTGACCACTAAAATTTTCGGGGGCATAGGCGCTCCTCCTGTCGTTGTGTGTCGAGGTAAGGTGTTTTGCCTGTAAAGGTGATACGCTTTATGAAGAGACGGGCCACCGGGTGACCGCATCCCGCGCCGCCCGGAGAAAATCCAGAAAAGCATCCATCTGGGCGTCAAAATATTTGCTGCCCGCCCGGAGGATGGGTTCCTTATCCTCATCCGAAACATACATCAAATCGGTCAGCATGGCATCGTTGTACCAGGGGCTCTCATCATTCAGCGTTCCCCCAAAATTGGTCGCAAAGACTTCCACGATATGCTGACCGTCGCCCTGGGGCCCCGGACGGATCCAAAGGGCATCTTTTTTCCGTGTGGTGATGGCATTGCGCAAGGCAAGGTCCCCCAGCACCAGCTTGGTAAAGGCCTTGTTGTCGGTGGTAATGACCCGTCCCTTGGTCTCGGAGAAGCCAAAGTCCATGGCCTTGCCCACCAGGCTGGCAACACCGCTGACGCCGCTGCCGATCAGGCCGCGGGCGCGGATATGAAGCGTATAGGGGCGGTCCAATGTGACCATGGTGCGGGCCCGTAAGGCTTCTACGGTGGAGCGGCCGGCGGGATCGTTGCTCATACAGACCAGCAGGGGGGATGCTTCTCCCTCTGACAGCACAAGCTGGCTGTCACACGAGGTATCGCCGCCTCCAAAGAAAAAGCCGCCGTGGGTATGCTGATAGCGGGAAAGGTACAGGTTCCAGTCTGCCATGGAAAAAACACCTCCCGAAAAAAGTGCTTACGCCCGCTTGAACTGCTTTTCCAGCTCCTTGCGGGTCAGTTCAATGGCCACGGGGCGGCCGTGGGGGCAGTATTTTACGGTGCCGTCCATGACGGCCTTGGCCACCCGCTCCAGCTCCTGGGGGCTGGATTTCCAGCCGCCCTTGATGGCCGCCTTGCAGGCCATGGTGTGAAGAAGCTCGTCCCGTGCGGCGGCAGGGTCGGCCTTGCCGGTGGTGAGCAGCTTCTGGGCCAGGTCCTCCAGGGTGGCGGGAATATCCTCCACCGCCACGTCGAAGGGGGCCTGGCGCACGGCCAGGTCCTGGCCCAGCTCGTCCACCTCAAAGCCAAACTCCTCCAGAAGCGCCTGATGGTCCAGCAGCACCTGCCGCTGGCTGGGGTCCAGGCGGCACAGGACGGGGGAGAGCAGGCTCTGGGCCATGGGGTCATAGCCCGCGGCCTTCATCCGGTCAAAATTCATCCGCTCGTGGGCGGCGTGCTTGTCGATGAGATACACCGTGTCCCCCTGCTCCACCAGAATATAGGTGTTAAAGACCTCCCCGGCTAAGCGCCAGGTGGGGGTGGGCTCGAGCAAGGGCAGCTCGGGAGCGTGTTCCACAGAAGGGGCCGGGTCCATCGGAGCGGCCGAAACCTCCGCCACCGGAGCGGGGGCAGAGTGGATAGGCTGCACAGGCTGGGGAGCGGGGGAAGATTTCTCCACAGCCGCTGGATTTTTGTGGACAATTTCCTGGGCAGGAGAACCTTTGGCTGTGGATGTGGAAACCGCCGGCCGGGGGGCGATGGGGTGGACGTAGGAGAAGGAATGGGGAGGCTGTGCCGGAGAAACGGGCCTGAAATCGGCAGGTTTCTGGAGCGGATAGGCGCTGTCATGTACCCGTGCTACCCCGGCGGCCGGAGCGGGGGCGGGGGCAGGCTGCTGGACTGCCCCGGAGCCGCCGGACGGGATTTTTCCACCATTTGCCTCCTCCTTGTGGAGAGAAAGGGGGATCTGAGTCTGATGGGGGGTGACGGAATCCGAAGCCTTGAAAGCGGGGATCACTTCGTTGCGAAGCTCCGCCTTGGGATGGGAGCGGTCAGCCTCCAGGGCGGAGAGGACCGCGTGGTAGACAGCGGAAAAAACCTGGCGCTCGTTTCCAAACTTCACTTCCGTTTTGGCCGGGTGGACGTTTACATCCACGGCGTTGAGCTTGGTCTCCAGATGGAGAACGCAGCCGGGGAAACGGCCCACCATTTTCTGGTTTTTGTAGGCCTCCTCCAGGGCGGCCATCATAAGCTTGGACTTTACCTGGCGGCCGTTGACGAAAAAAAACTGCCAATTCCGGCTGCCCCGGCAGCAGGCGGGCAGAGAGACATAGCCGGATACCGTCATGTCCTCCCCGCTGGCCTTCACCGGCCGGAAGCCCAGGGCCAGCTCCCGGCCCAAGACGGCGTAGACGGCGCTTTGGAGCTGTCCGTCGCCGGGGGTGAGCATCTCCTGCTTCCCGTCCCGGATGAACTTCACGCTCACCTCCGGGTGGGACAGGGCCAAGCGCTGGACGGTGGCAAAGACAGCGGCCCCCTCAGCGGCGTCCTTTTTCATAAATTTCAGCCGGGCGGGGGTGTTGAAGAACAGGTCCCGGACCACCATGGTGGTGCCCAGGGGACAGCCCGCCTCTTCCACCGGGCCGTAAACGCCTCCCTCCAGGGAGAGAGAGGTGCCAAGCTCCTCGTCAGCAGTGCGGGTGAGAATTTCCACCCGGCTGACGGCGGCGATGGCGGCCAGGGCCTCCCCCCGGAAGCCCAGGGTGCCGATGGCCTCCAGGTCATATTCCGTGCGCAGCTTGCTGGTGGCGTGGCGGAGAAAGGCGGTTTTCACTTCATCGGCGGGGATGCCCTTTCCGTCGTCGGTGACCCGGAGATAGGTCATCCCCCCGTGGGTAATTTCCACGGTGATGGCGCTGGCCCCGGCGTCGATGGCGTTTTCCATCAGCTCCTTGGCCACGCTGGCCGGCCGTTCCACCACCTCACCGGCGGCGATGAGGTCGGCCACATGGGAATCTAATACTTGAATGGTAGGCATAGGTTACCTCGAAATCAAAAATGGTTATCCGTTCAGATCCTGCTTCAGCTCCGCCAGGAGGTTCAGCGCCTCGATGGGGGAGAGGATATTCACATCGGTCATGCGGAGCTTTTGAAGCACCGTCTGGCCCCCGAGATCCATCAGGGAGATCTGCTCCTGAGGGGCGGCGGCTGCCTCCACCCGGACGCAGCCGTTTTCCTCCAGCTCCTGGAGGATGTCCCGCGCCCGGCGGACCACCCGGTCAGGGACCCCGGCCAGCTTGGCCACCTCCACGCCATAGCTCTGGTCGGCCCCGCCCCGGACGATTTTCCGCAGGAAGATGACCTCGCTGCCCCGCTTTTTGGCGGCGATGTTGTAGTTTTTCACCCCGGAGATCTGGCCTTCCAGGGCGGTGAGCTCGTGATAGTGGGTGGCAAAGAGGGTTTTGGCCCCCAGGCGCTTGCGGTCGGCGCAGTACTCCAGCACCGCACGGGCGATGGCCATGCCGTCATAGGTGCTGGTGCCCCGGCCGATCTCATCCAGGATGAGCAGGGACTTTTTGGTGGCGTGGTTCAAAAGGGCGGCCACCTCGGTCATCTCCACCATAAAGGTGGACTGTCCGGCGGACAGGTCGTCACTGGCCCCGATGCGGGTGAAGATCCGGTCCACCACCCCGATGTGGGCGGACTTGGCTGGGACAAAGGAGCCCATCTGGGCCATGAGGGTAATGAGGGCCACCTGGCGCATGTAGGTGGATTTACCGGCCATGTTGGGGCCGGTGATGATGGCGCACAGGTCGTCCCCGCCGTCCATGTGGGTGTCGTTGGGGACAAAGGGGGCGCCTTTGAGCACCTTCTCCACCACCGGGTGGCGGCCCTCCACAATGGTGAGGGCGTCGGAGTCATCCACCTGGGGCATGCAATAGCCGTTGGCGGCGGCCACGGTGGCCAGGGACATGAGCACGTCCACCTGGGCCACGGCGGCGGCGGTGGCCTGGATGCGGTCCACCTGCTGGCACACCAGCTCCTTGAGCTGGCAGAAGAGCTGATACTCCAAAGCAGTGACCTTGTCCTGGGCGGAGAGGATGGCGTGCTCCAGCTCCTTTAATTCCTGGGAAATATATCGCTCGGCGTTGACGGTGGTCTGTTTTCTCGCCCAGTCGGCGGGCACCAGGTCGATCTGGGACTTGGCCACCTCGATGTAATAGCCAAAGACCTTGTTGCTCTTGACCTTCATGTTCTTGATGCCCGTCTGCTCCTTGGTGCGCCGTTCCAGGTCGGCCAGCTTCTCCGAGGCGTGGTCAATAAGGTCGCGCTGCTCGTCCACGTCGGGGCTGTACCCCTCCCGGATGAAGCCGCCCTCCCGGACAGAGAAGGGGAGCTTGTCGTCGTCCATGAGGGCCCGGTCCAGCTCCGTCCGGAGCTGGGGCAGGTCATCCAGTTCCTCCTTCAGCGAGGAGAGCAGGGCGCTGGGACAGTGGCTTAAAAGGTCGCGGATGTGGGGGAGCTTGGCCAGGCCCCCAGACAGGGCGGCCAGGTCCCGGCTGCCCGCCGAGCCGTAGACCACCCGGCCAACTAACCGCTCCAGGTCGGTGACCTCCCGGAGGGCTAAGGATAACTCCTCCCGTGTGATGGCGTCCTCCACCAGGTCGCCCACCGCCTGCTGCCGCCGGGCGATCTGCACCGGGGAGAGGAGGGGGCGCTCCATCCATCCCCGCATGAGCCGTCCGCCCATGGCGGTTTTGGTCTTGTCCAGCACCCACAGCAGGGAGCCCTTCTTGTCCTTGGAGCGCAGGGTGGAGGTGAGCTCCAACGTCTGCCGGGCGGTGAGGTCCAGCTCCATAAAGTGGCTGGAGGTGTAGTACGTAAAACTGGCGATGTGGCCCAGGTCGGTTTTCTGGGTCTCGTAGAGGTAGCGCAGCAGACCCCCGGCGGCCCGGATGGCCGCCGTGTCCCCCTGGGGGACGGTGTCCAGGCCCGCTTTGAACTGCCCCTTCACCAGCTCCTGGGCCGCGTCCAGGGCAAAGGGCTCCTCCCCGGCGCGCTCACAGGCGCATTGGAGCCGCTCCTTTAAAAATTCCCGCAGCTCCTGGTTTTCAAAGGCGGTGGGGGAGAGGACGGCCTCGGTGGGGTGGAAGCGGCCCAGCTCGTTTTTCAGGTGGCCCAGGCCCTCCTCCCCGGCGGGGAGGGAGGTGGCGTACACCTCTCCGGTGGAGATGTCGCACAGGCACAGGCCAAAGCCCTCCTCCTGGGCCAGGATGGAGCAGATGTAGTTATTTTTGCTCTCCTCCAGCATGGAGGAGGCGATGACGGTGCCGGGGGTGATGACCCGGATGATGTCCCGGTCCACCAGGCCCTTTGCCAGGGCGGGGTCCTCGGTCTGTTCGCAGATGGCCACCTTGTAGCCCTTGGCGATGAGCCGGGCGATGTAGCTGTCGCAGGAGTGGTAGGGCACCCCGCACATGGGGGTGCGCTCCTCCGGGGGCTTGTTCCGGTCCCGTGTGGTGAGGGTGAGGTCCAGCTCCTTGGACACCAGCTTGGCGTCCTCGTTGAACATCTCATAGAAGTCGCCCAGGCGGAAGAAGAGAATAGAATCCGGGTTCTGGGCCTTCATATCCAGATATTGCTGCATCATGGGGGTGATTTCTGCCATGGAGACACCGACTTTCGTTTCGTCATTGGAATGGCAGAGCCATTCCAATGATAAAGATTGCAATCCGCCGCGCGCCCGTTAAAACGGGCACTTGCGGATTGAGCAGAGTTTTTTCGCTTCGGCAAAGCCGCCGAAAAAACGGATTTCATGTTCTTTCGCCGCCTGCGGGCGGCGAAACTCCCTGCGGGAGGGCTTTTGGGGGCGGTTATGGGGTGTCCGTCCGCCCGGCCAGATAGTCCAGAGATACACCGTAGAAGTCGGCGATGCGGACGAGGGTGGAGAGGCGGGGTTCGGCCGTTCCGTATTCATAATTTTGATAGGCCCTGGGTGCCGCGCCAATTTCCTTTGCCGCCTGGGCCTGAGATAAACCGCGCGTTTTGCGCAGATCAATTAATCGTTCCGAGAATACGGACATGGCAGGACCACCCCTTGACAACGCATAAAAATGCGTATATGATAACGGTGAAAACGCACATTTATGCGTAAAATGTGATACTAGGAGGATAATACTATGACTGAATTACAAGAAGCAATCTATTTGTACGCACGGGAGCACCTCTTCCCCCGCTTCGAGGCCCCCAACTACGAGACCCTGTCCCAGGCCCGCCGGGAGGCGGAGCGGCTGGGCAAGGAGCTTCGCGCACTGGGGGAGGAGCCGGGGAAGTGCGGGCGGAGACTGTGGACCCAGCTGGAGACCCAGGCCGCCTTTGAGCAGGAGGCGGTGTTCCTGGCCGGGCTGTCCATCGGTCTTGCGCTGGGGGAGCTCAGATAAGCTCCCCGAAGAGGGACCACTTGTTGGCATCGGTGATCTTGACCTCCCGGAACTGGCCCAGGGCGCTCTTGTCCCCCACCACGCGCACCAGGCGGTTGCCGGGAGTGCGGGCGGTAAGGTCCCAGCGCTCGTCGTCGCTGAGGCCGTCCATGAGACAGCGCACCGTCTTGCCGATGTAGGCCTGGTGCTTCTCCTCAGAGATGGCGTCCTGCAGGGCGGTGAGGCGGTTGAAGTTGGCAAGCTTCTCCTCCTTGCTCATGGGGTCGTCCATCTGGGCGGCAGGGGTGCCCGGCCGGGGGGAGAAGATAAAGGTGAACAGGGCGTCAAAGCGCACCTCTTCCAGCACCTTCAACGTGTCCTCAAATTCCTCGGTGGTCTCTCCGGGGAAGCCCACGATCACGTCGGAGGTGAGGACGATATCAGGGATAAGGGCCTTGATGGCCCGGATCTTTTCCAGATACTGCTCCCTGGTGTGGCGGCGGTTCATCACCTGCAGCACCCGGTCGTTGCCCGCCTGGAAGGGCAGGTGGAGCACGGGGGCCACCTTTTCACACCGGGCCATGGTCTCAAAGAGCTTCTGGGTGGCGTCCTTGGGGTGAGAGGTCATAAAGCGGATGAGGAAGTCCCCGTCAATGGCATTGACCTGCTCCAGCAGGTCGGCAAAGTCCATGGGCTGCTCCAGGTCCTTGCCGTAGGAATTGACGTTCTGGCCCAGAAGGGTAATGTCCTTATAGCCTTCGGAGACAAGCTGGCGCACCTCAGAGAGAATGTCCTGAGGCTGGCGGGAGCGCTCCCGGCCCCGGACGTAGGGGACGATGCAGTAGGAGCAGAAGTTGTTGCAGCCGTACATGATGGACACCCAGGCCTTGACGCTGTCCTGGCGCATGAGGGGGATGCCCTCGGCAATGGAGCCCGCCTCGTCGTTCACCTGAAAAATGCGCCCCCGGTGGAGCAGCAGCGTGTGGATCATCTCCGGGAACTTCCACAGGGCGTGGGGGCCAAAGACCAGGTCCACATGGCGGTAGGACTGGCGGATCTTCTCCGCCACCTGGGGCCGCTGGGCCATGCAGCCGCACAGGCAGATGATCTGCTCCGGGTGGCGGCGCTTCACGTGGACCAGAGCGCCCACGTTGCCGAACACCCGCTGTTCGGCGTGCTCCCGGATGGCACAGGTGTTGATGACGATGATCCGGGCCTTCTCCTCATCGTCGGTAAAGCCATAGCCCATCTCCTCCAGATAGCCCCGGATGCGTTCGCTGTCCGCCTCGTTCTGCTGGCAGCCATAGGTGTCCACAAAGGCCAGGGGCTGTTCCGGCCACTGCTGCGTGAGCTGGGCAATGGCACGGCAGTGCTCCAGCTGAGCCTGGATATCCTGGGGAGAGATGACGGTGGTGGTGCGTTCCATAAAAACCTCCATGCGCCGCGGCGCGTTTTATTGGAAAGGCTGTGCCCAAAAGGGCACAAGCCGCCATTTTTAGATTCTATATTATACTATTTTCCCCACGAAAAAACAAGGCGGCATCCCGGCTTTTCTCCCCCCGGTCATATTGGCGCCCCAGGGGGCATATGCTCTGTTATCAGCGTGTCCATACGGAAGATAGGAGTGGGTGCTATGGGCGAACGGGAGAAGAAAACAGTGGGACGGGCCCTGCGCCGGGGGGTAGCCCTGGGCCTGGTGCTGGTGGGGGGCTGGGGTCTCAGCCTGACGGCAGACCTGGGCGGGCTGGGAGAACGGCTGTCCCAGCTGGGCCAGGAACCGGCCCTGGCGGTGGCTCTGCTGGAGAGCCGGCTGGGGGCGCTTCCCGGCCAGGAGGCGCTCACCGGCTGGGGAAGGCTTCTGGTGGACAGCAGCCCCCTTCTTTCCGCGGGGGAGGACCAGGTGCGCGCCCTGCGTCTGAGCCGCACGGAGGAGGAGAACCAGTCCGGAGAGGGGGACCTGATGGAGCAGGACGGGGAGGACGAGGAGCAGCCCCAGCTCACCCCCTCGGGCCAGGGAGAGGGCATTGTGGAGATGACCGGCAAGGGAAAAGAGGGGAGCAAGTATCTCCGGGAGGGGGAGGTGTACGTCTATAACCGCACCAGCTTTGACCTGGACGCGTCGGTGCTGCGGGAGGGAACGGTGGATGTGAACCTGGGGGAGGGGCCCCAGATCCTCATTGTCCACTCCCACGGCAGCGAGGCCTATTCCCAGAACGACGGGGATGCCTATGAGGAGAGCGACCCCTACCGCACCACCGACTGCACCCACAACGTGGTGAAGGTGGGCGAGGAGATGGCCACCGTTTTCCGGGCCCATGGCTTTCAGGTGATCCACGACACCACCCTCTTTGATTACCCCTCCTACAACGAGGCCTATGACCGCTCCAAGGCGGCGGTGGAGCAGTGGCTGGAGAAGTACCCCACCATTCAGGTGGTGCTGGACGTCCACCGGGACGCCCTGGAGGGCAGCAATGGGGAGATCTATAAAATGGTGTCCACGGAGGCGGGAGAGAAGGTGGCCCAGGTGATGCTGGTCATTGGCTCCAGCGGAGGCGGGGCGGACTTTCCCCGGTGGAAGGACAATCTGGCCTTTGCCGTGTTTCTCCAGCGCAGCCTGGTGCGGGGCTATACCAGTCTGGCCCGGCCCATCGTCCTGCGCAACAGCCGCTATAACCAGCAGCTGCTCCCCGGCTCCATTCTGGTGGAGGTGGGCGGCCACGGCAATACCCTCACCGAGGCCATTGCAGGGGCCCGGCTGTGGGCGGACAACGTGGCCCGGACGCTGCTGACACTGAAGGAGGAGGGGTAGGGGGAAGCCTTCCCCCTACATTTTTTCCTTCCCCAAAATTCCCCCAAAAGCGGACAGGCCTGAGATTATAATTGGAACAAACTGGAAGGGAGCGTGAGGATATGGACGACTGGTACAGCCGGCCGGCCTCCCATGTGATGAAGGAGCTGGAGAGCAGCTGGGAGGGGCTGACGGAGCGGGAAGCGAAGTCCCGCCTGGAGGAGCTGGGCCCCAATGAGCTGGCCGCCCCGGAGGGGCCGGGGCTTTTTTTCCGGCTGTTGGGACAGCTGAAAGACCCTATGATTTTGGTACTGCTGGGGGCGGCGGGGCTGTCTCTGGCGGCCAGCGGCGGACAGGACTGGCTGGACGGCTTTATTATTCTGGTGATTGTGGCGGTCAACGCCATCATCTCCATCACCCAGGAGGACCATGCCCAGCAGGCCCTGGAGGAGCTGCGGCAGATGTCCGCCCCAAAGGCGAAGGTCATCCGGGAGGGAACAGCCAAAACCATTCCGGCACGGGAACTGGTGCCTGGAGATGTGATCCTTCTGGAAGCGGGGGATCAGATCCCCGCCGACGCCCGGATTTTGGAGTGCAGCCGCCTCCAGGCCGATGAAAGCGCCATGACTGGGGAATCGGTGCCCGTGGAAAAACAGGCACGGGAGGCCCTGCCCGAGAGCACCCCTCTGGGGGACCGGGTGAATATGCTGTGCGCGGGCACCCTCGTCACCGCCGGGCGGGGCACCGCCCTGGTGGTGGCCACGGGGATGGAGACGGAGATGGGGCAGATTGCCGGGCTGCTGCTGGACAGCGGCTCCGGGGAGACGCCTCTCCAGCGGAAAATGGGGGAGATTTCAAAGTCCTTGTCCTTCCTGTGCCTTTGTGTGTGTGCGGTTATGTTCGGGGTGGGACTGTTTCAAGGGAAGGACATGCTGGAGATGTTCCTCACCGCCGTGTCCCTGGCGGTGGCGGCCATCCCTGAGGGGCTGCCCGCCATTGTCACCATTGTGCTGGCCCTGGGGGTGCAGCGGCTGGCGGGCCGGGGGGCCATTGTAAAAAAGCTCCCGGCGGTGGAGACTTTGGGCTGCGCGGGGGTCATCTGCTCGGATAAGACGGGCACCCTGACCCAGAACAAAATGACCGTCCAGGAGGTTTGGGCCCTGCCCGGCAGCCGCCGCCGGGAGATCATGGTGGCCGCCTGCCTGTGCTCTGACGCCCGGCTCATTTGGAAGGCGGGGGCGCCTACTGCCGACGGCGACCCCACCGAGGCCGCCCTGGTGGTGGCCGCCGCAAGGGAGGGAGTGGACCAGCAGAAGGAGGGGGAACAGTGGCCCCGCGTGGGGGATATTCCCTTTGACTCGGGACGCAAGCTCATGTCCACCCTGCATACCAATCCCCAGGGTGGCTGGACGGCCTATGTAAAGGGGGCCCCGGACGTGCTGCTGGAGCGGTGCACCGCCACGGTGCGGGGGGCCATGACGGCGGCGGACAAGGAGCGGATTTTGGAGGCCAACGAGGCCATGGCATCCCGCGCCCTGCGGGTCATTGCCGTGGCCCGGCGGGAGTTGAGCCTTCTGCCCCGACAGCCAGAGCCGGGGGAAGTGGAGCGGGGGCTGACCTTTTTGGGCCTGTTCGGCCTGATGGACCCGCCCAGGCCGGAGGTGCGCTACGCAGTGGCCCAGTGCCATCTGGCGGGGGTACGCCCGGTGATGATCACCGGGGACCACCGCGCGACCGCCCTGGCGGTGGCACGGGAGCTGAACATCGCCCGGCCGGGAGACTGGACGGTGACCGGGCCGGAGCTGGACTTTATGCCCCAGGAGATGCTGGAGGGGGACATTGAGAAATTTTCCGTCTTTGCCCGAGTCTCTCCCGAGCACAAAATGCGCATTGTCCAGGCCTGGCAGAAGAAGGGAAAGGTGGTGGCCATGACCGGGGACGGGGTCAACGACGCCCCGGCCCTGAAGAGCGCGGACATCGGCTGCGCCATGGGCCGTACCGGCACCGACGTGGCCAAGGGGGCCGCCCACATGATCCTCACCGACGACAACTTTTCCACCATCGTCTCCGCCATTGAGGAGGGCCGGGGGATCTACTCCAACATCCGCAAGGCCATCCACTATCTTCTCTCCTGCAACATCGGGGAGATCGTTACCATCTTTGTAGCTACCCTGCTGGGCTTTGGGCAGATGCCTCTGGTGCCGGTACAGCTTTTGTGGCTCAACCTGGTCACCGATTCTCTGCCCGCCCTGGCCCTGGGGGTGGAGCCGGTGGAGGAGGGAGTCATGGAGCAGCCCCCCAGAGAGGCCAGCGCCAATCTCTTTGACCGCAGCTTTACCTTCCGCCTTCTGTGGCAGGGCCTGATGGTGGGAGGGCTCACCCTGGCGGCCTACTTTTTAGGCTTTCTTCACCTGGGGGGGCCGGGCATGGAGGGGGCGGTGGCCAACACCATGGCCTTTGCCACCCTGACCATGTGCCAGCTTTTCCACGCCTTTAATGTGCGCAGCGAGGACCGCTCCCTCTTTGCCCAGGGTCCGTTGTCCAACCCCGCCATGAACCGTGCCTTTCTGGCGGGGATGGCCATGCAGCTGTCGGTGCTGCTGCTGCCGCCGCTGCAGCGGGTATTTTCCGTGGTCCCCATGGACGCCCGGCAGTGGTTTTGGGTACTGGTCCTGGCCATTGCCCCTATCCCGGTGTGTGAGCTGGGCAAAGGGCTGAGACGGGGCAAACAAAGGGGGGAAACGGCGGAAAAAAAGGAAATGGCCCTGCGGTAAATGGGTATAAACTCCCTTCCGTTTTGGAACACTATCCCAGAACAGGAGGGAGTTTCCGTATGGCCCAAAAGAAGCAGGCTGAACAGCCCCATCCCCGCCAGGAGCCCCGGTTTGACCGGCCGCTGTCCCTGGAAAACCTGAAAGAGATCTTCACCGGCTGTGTGGATTTTATGGAGCGCACCGTCTATCTAAACGGCGACCGGCAGCGGACGGTGACGGTGTGCTATCTGCTGGGCTTGACCCGCAATGAGCGGCTGAGCGACTATATCCTCCGCCCCCTGGCCCAGGACCGCTCCCTCAGCCAGGCCCCGGAGGGAGAGCTCTTTTCCCTTTTGCAGTACGGCGCCCTCTATAATCTGGCGGCCATCCGCCGGGACAAGCTGGACGATGTGGTCAACGACCTGCTGCTGGGCAGCTGTGCCCTCTTTTTCCCCGGACGCATGGATGTGCTCACCCTGCCCGTCCCCACTGAGGAAAAGCGCGGGGTGGGGGAGCCGGAAAACGAGCCCGCCCTGAAGGGGAGCCGGGAGTCCTTTGTGGAGTCCATCCGCACCAACACGGCCATGATCCGCCGGAAATTAAAGGCGCCCCAGCTAAAAATCAAGGAGCACATTGTGGGCCGGCAGTCCCGCACCCAGGTGGATGTGCTCTATTTGGAGGACATGGCTGACCCGGAGACGGTAAAGCAGGTGGAGGAAAAGCTGGGAGAAATGGACATTGACGGCCTGGAGGCGGCGGGGAATCTGGAGGAGTACCTGGCCGACACCGCCAGAAGCCCGTTTCCGCTCATGGCCTATACCCAGCGCCCGGACCGGCTGTGCCAGGGGCTGCTGGAGGGGCGGGTGGCCCTGCTTGCGGATGGGATTCCCCTGGGGTGGATGGTGCCGGGGACCATCGACCAATTTTTCAAAACAGGACAGGACCGGGCCTACCACTGGATGGTGGCCTCAGCCTTGAGCCTGGTGCGGTACTTCTGCGCCCTGATCACAGTATTGCTGCCGGGGCTCTATATCGCCCTGGTGACCTTCCACCCCGAGGCCATCCCCCCGAAGCTGGCCCTGTCCATTGTGGCGGCCAAACAGGAGGTGCCCTTTTCCACCATCTTTGAGGTGCTGACCATGCTCCTGGCCTTTGAGGTCATTCAGGAGGCGGGACTGCGCCTGCCCAGCCCCATCGGGGCCACCGTCTCCATTTTGGGCGGCCTGGTGGTGGGCAACGCGGCGGTGGAGGCCCACATCGTCTCTCCGGCAGTCCTCATCGCTGTGGCCATTGCCGGGGTGGCGGGCTACACCCAGCCCTCCCAGGACTTTGGCAACGCTCTGCGCCTATGGCGGTTTCTGCTGGCCATTCTCTCCAGTTTGGGGGGGCTGTTCGGCCTGAGCTTAGGGTGCGCGGGGCTCATTTACCACCTGGCCCGGCTGGAGTCCTTTGGGGTGCCCTATCTGGCCCCCTTTACCACGGGGACCAAAATGCCCCGTGGGCATCCCAGTCTCCTGCGCCTGCCCCTTCCCAGAATGAAGTGGCGGGATGGGGCAGTAAACAGCAAAAACAGGAGGAATCAGCGTTGAGAACCGCATTGGCATTGGTACTGGCGCTCTGCCTGCTGCTCAGCGGCTGCAGCGGGCTGCCCACGGCAAGAGAGATGGGGGACATGGCCCTCATGCGTACCATGGGAGTAGACCAGGCCCTGGATGGGGTGGAGATGACCGTCTCCACCGGCCCCAGGGCAAAGGGACTTCAAGCGGAGGGAGAAAAAGCCCTGGTGCTGTCAGCCCAGGCCGATTCCCTCAGCGCGGCCTGCTTGACCATACAGGGGCACAGCGACAGCTATGTGTTTTACGGCTATGTGGACCAGCTGCTGGTGGGCGAAGCGCTGGCCCAGGAGGGGATCAAGCCGGTACTGGACTATTTTGCTCGGGATGAGGAGCTGGGCCTGGGGGCCCAGCTGTGGCTGGTGCGGAATGGAACGGCCCGGCAGGCGGTGGAGTCCGGGGGAGAGGCCGGAGTAGACGGGCGGCTCAGCACGCTGCAGCTGGATGGAAAGCTGGGGGAGGCGTCCATCTCCCGCACCGCCGGGGAGATCTACAGTGACCTGATGGAGCAAGGCGCTGCCTTTGTGCCTGCTCTGGCGGTTGGAGAGCTGGAGGATGCATCCCTGACGGAGAGCGGCTATGGCGTATGGAAGGGGACGCGTTTGGTGGGCTACTTGGAGGGTGAGGCGGCCCGTGGCCTGGAACTGCTGGTGGGCCGGGCTCCGGCAGAGGTGCTCACCCTGGAGCTGGAGGAGAACCGGGTTTCGGTCCGGGTGAGTATGGTAAATACCACTGTAAATCTGGGCGTCCAGGGGAAGACCCCCACGAAACTGCGTATAACATGCAGAGCCGACCTTGCGGTGACGGAATATGATCAGGAGCTGAGCCGTGCCCAGCAGGATGCGATCTCCAGGCAGATGGAAGAAAAGCTGATGGACCGGCTGGAGGGGGCGCTGACTGCCCTGCAGCAGTGGGAGGCGGACTGTGTGGGCCTGGGCCTGCGGGGGGCCGCGCTCCACCCTCGGGCCTGGAGTGAAATTCAGGAACAGTGGCCGGTGTGGTTTGGAGAGCTGGAGCCTGATATCAATCTCCAGGTGGTCGTGCATGAGTAAACAGGCAGGAGGTAGTATATGAGAACGGAGGGCATCTCACGTACCCAGCTGATGGCGCTTCTGTGGGCCGGGATTATGGCCCCGGCGGCGGAGCTGCTGCCAGGGCTGCTGCTGCCCCAGGCGGGAAGGAACAGCTGGCTGTCGGTGGCCCTGGCGGCCCCGCTGGTGCTGGCAAGCGGTTGGCTGCTGAACCGGCTGGGGAAAGACCGGGGTGCTGCACAGGGGATCGTGGAGCGGCTGGGCCCCTGGGTGGGCCGGGGAATTATACTATTATATATAGTATGGGCGCAGCTGCTGCTGGCCCAGCGCTTGTGGTCCTGCGCCCGGCGGCTGTTGTCCTCGGGAAACCGGGACGGCTCGCTCTGGTTTTTTCTCATTGCGGCAGCGGGGATGCTGGTGTGGATGGGACGGGGAAAGCTGGAGGCCTTTGCACGGGCGGGGCAGCTGTTTCTGGCCGCGCTGCTCACCACCGCTCTGGTGGTGCTGGGCCTCTCCCTGGGCCAGGCCCAGCCGGAACGGCTTCTGCCCATAGATTGGACCTGGGTCCCCACGGCTGGTTCCGCGCTGCAGGCTGCGGGCGTGATCGGATGGGGCCTTTTTGCAGCGTTCTTGCTAGGTTCGGTGCGGGATCAGGGAGAGGCCCAGGGATGGCACTGGATGTTCTGGGGGCTGGGGGGAACCCTGCTGCTGGCAGGAGCCCAGGCAATTATAATAGGGAATCTGGGGGCGGGGCTGGCCATGGAGCTGGACAACCCCTTCTTTGCCCTGGCAAAAAGCGTGGGAGTGGAGGGGGCCTTTCAGCGGGTGGAGAGCATCATTGCGGCCCTGTGGACCTTTGCCGATCTGGTGATGGGCGGGATCCTGGTATTTGCAGTAAGAGAAATGGGCAGAGCGTGCCTGCCGTCCAAACTTCACAACTGGATTTCCCTCCTGTCCGTCCTGCTGGCGGCTGGCGGGGGATTGGTGCTGCTGGGGGGAAATGGTGTGGGTACGCTGTTGGGAGAACAAATCATTCCAGTGGGAAACCTGCTCTTTGGCCTTGCCATCCCCGGTCTTCTTTGTCTGGTGCGCCAAAAAGAAGGCATATCTTGTGAGAAAAAAGGCGGATGAGGAGCAGATATAGGGGCCACAAAAAAAGATTGAAAAAACTTGAAAAAAGGTGTTGACAAGCGGGAGAGATTTTGCTATTATAAGCGAGCGCTTCCGGCACGGGGCCCTGAAAGCCCTGGGAGAGAGGCGTTTGAGGATTTCGGCAGGGAATCAAACCGGTCCGGCACTTGAAAATCAGTTTGGAAAACTTGAAAAAAGTGCTTGACAAATGATTCCGACAGTGATATCCTCTATAAGCTGTCCGCGAGGGCAGCG
>NZ_JBQKJL010000011.1:0-101506 GCF_052117285.1 Lawsonibacter sp. LCP25S3_E2 | reverse complement strand
ACGTGATTGAGCGGCTGAACCGTGAGATCCGCCGCAGAACCCGCGTGGTGGGAACGTTCCCTGACGGCAACTCCGCCCTGATGCTGGTCTGCGCGAGGCTGCGCCATGTGGCAGGTACCCAGTGGGGCAACAAGAAATACATGAACATGAAGCACTTGGAGGCGGCTCTGTACGACGCCTCTATTGCCGGCTGACTTCATTCAGCCGGAGCCTGCAAATAATTTTGCGCATAAATCTTGACGGCACCGAAGCGTGAGGCAGTCTATTAATTTCTGGGAGAAATAGAAGGAAATATGAAACAGATGCAGCATTACAATAAATTATGGAATTGGTTGGCATATTGTGGAGTCGCGATCTGGACCTTTTTTATTTGGCGTAATTCTCTTATGCCTGCTTCCCAGTCTGCGGCCCAAAGCCTTCAGGTGCTGGATGTTCTGGACTCCCTGTTGGAGTGGATGGGGCTGCCTGTTTCCATCGGGCATGGGCTTGTGAGAAAGCTGGCTCATATGCTGGAGTTTGCATTGCTGGGTGTCCTGTGGGAGCTGGCGCTGGTGACAAGGGTGAGAGGACACAGAAGCTGGTATTCGGTGCAGTGTGCCTGCAGTCTCTGCCTCCTGACGGCCATGATGGATGAAACCATCCAGGTCTTTGTTCCGGGAAGGGGAAGCCAGGTAACGGATGTGTGGATCGATTTTGCGGGCGCTTGTGTTGGTGTGCTGGTGGTGTTTGTGCTGGCTGGTTATTGGGAGAAAAAGAGACGGACGGAGAGCCGGTAGACCACCGGTTTTATTTGACAGGGGCGGTGTGCCCGCTTTATAATGATGTTACAAACGAAGAGAACTTCGGTATGGGCAAGGAAGACAGGTGAGAATCCTGGGCAGGGACGCTGCTGTAATTGCGGAGCGAAGGGCTATCGGCCACTGGATGAGCGATCGTCTGGGAAGGCGGCCCGGAGTGGGGATGCATAAGCCAGAATATTTGCCGCCGGAGAGAAAGACCACAGGCAACGGTCCTTTTGCCGGCGTGTTGAAAAAAGGCGGGGAGGCATTCCCGTCCTTTTGCGCTGTCCGTGGAAAAGCGTTCCGTGGGCGGCGCTTTTTGCTTGGGACTGTAAGGGAGGCAAAACGTGGCTTTTGAACATTATGTAAACGCCGGGGGGAAGCGACTGCGCCGGGGCTACACCACAGGAACCTGTGCCGCCCTGGCGGCTGCGGGTGCAGCCCGGCTTCTGCTGGAGAGACAGCCCCCTCACTTTCTGAAGCTTGTGACCCCGATGGGCCTTTGTGTGGAGGTGGAGCCCCAGGTGTGCCGGATGGAAGGGGAAGCTGCCCTGTGTCTGGTGGAGAAGGACGGCGGCGACGACGTAGACGCCACGGCTGGGCTGCTCATCGGGGCCAGGGTAGAGAAAATCCCCGGTCTAGGTATTACCATTGAAGGGGGAGAAGGAGTCGGCCGGGTGACCAAACCGGGGCTTGACCAGCCTGTGGGAGAAGCTGCCATCAACCACGTGCCTCGAGAGATGATTCGGCGTTCGGTGGAGGAAGTCTGTACCGCTTTGCAGTATTCGGACGGGCTGAAGGTGACCATCCTGGTCCCCGGAGGTGAGCAGGCGGCAAAGAAAACCTTCAACCCCCAACTGGGCATTGAGGGGGGCATCTCCATCCTAGGTACCAGCGGTATTGTGGAGCCTATGAGTTTGTCCGCCTTAGTGGAGACCATCACGCTGGAGCTTCACCAGGCTGCTGCACTGGGGCACCGGAGGATCATTCTTACCCCAGGAAATTATGGCGTGGAATTTTTGAAGGAACACGGGCTGGGGAGCGGGACCGTACCGGTTATAAAGTGTTCGAACTTTATTGGAGAAGCGCTGGATCGGGCGGCGGAGGAGAATTTTTCTCAGGTCCTCTTGGTGGGGCATGTGGGCAAGTTGGTAAAGGTGGCGGGGGGAATCATGAACACCCACAGCCGCTGGGCCGATTGCCGTACGGAGCTTTTTTGCGCTTACGCTGCCCTGGCGGGAGGAGGCCGGGAGCTGTGCCAGTCCCTGATGGAGGCCGCCTCCGCCGATGCCTGTATCGGGTTGCTGGATCAAGCGGGGCTGCGAAAACCAGTGGTGGAGGGCCTGCTCAGAGCCATCCAAACCCATTTGGACCACCGGGCGGCCGGGGGATTCCGGACAGGGGCGGTGCTCTTTTCCAATCAATATGGGCTCCTGGGAAAAACCACAGGGGCGGAGGAGATTTTATCGGAATGGAACTGAGAACGAAAGGAATTTTTTACTGTGTGGGGGTGGGCCCCGGCGACCCGGAGCTGGTGACGCGGAAGGGAGTGCGTACCCTGGAGGCCTGCCCGGTCCTTGCCGCCCCTCGCACCAAAAGTGGGGAGATGCTGGCCCTGGATATTGCCCAAAAGGCAGCTGAGCTGGGGGACAAGGTGATCGTGCCCCTGGATTTTTCCATGACCAGGGACGAGAAGCGCCGGTGGGAAGAGTATGAGACGGGGGCCCAAACCATTGCCGGCTATCTGGAGGCCGGACAGGATGTTGCCATGGTCAACCTGGGGGATGTGTCCATCTACGCCACCTGTACCCGGATGGCTGAGCGCATAAAAGAACTGGGCTTTTCCGTTTGCATGATACCAGGCGTCCCCAGCTTTTGCGCCGTGGCCGCCCGGTTGGGAGAAAGCCTGACGGCGGAAGGGGAGCCTCTCCACATCTTCCCGGCTGGAATTTCTGACCTGGACCGGGCTCTGGAACTGGAGGGCACAAAGGTGCTCATGAAATCAGGGCGGCAGCTGCCTGGGGTGCTGGAAGCATTGGACCGGGCGGGAGCATTGGAACGGTCTGCCCTGGTGGAGAATTGCGGCCTGCCGGAGGAGCGGGTGGTTGCCCCACTGGAGAAGGGAACAGAGAGCGGCTATTTTTCCACCATTGTTGTAAAGGAGTAAGGGCATATGGTGCATTTTGTGGGAGCGGGGCCGGGAGCCCCGGACCTGATCACCCGGCGGGGGGCCGCATTGCTGGAAGAAGCGGATGTGGTGGTGTACGCAGGCAGTCTGGTAAACCCTGCCCTGCTGGGGCTGTGCCCGGAAGGGTGCCGGGTATACAATAGTGCCTCCATGACACTGGAGGAGGTATTGGAAGTGATGATCCCGGCCAGTGAGAATGGGGAAGAAGTGGTTCGCCTTCATACTGGGGACCCCTGCCTCTATGGGGCGATCCGGGAGCAGATGGACGTTTTGCGGGAGAAAAACATTCCCTTTGATGTAACGCCTGGGGTGTCCAGCTTCTGTGCCGCCGCGGGGGCTGTGGAAGGGGAGTATACCCTGCCCGGAGTGAGCCAGAGCGTCATCATCACCCGTATGGCCGGACGCACCCCGGTGCCCGAGCGGGAGTCGATCCCTGCCTTGGCCGCCCATGGGGCCACGATGGTAATTTTCCTGTCAGCAGGTATGCTGGACAAACTTCAGGAGCAGTTGCTTCAGGGAGCCTACACACCCGCGACCCCCGCTGCCTTAGTCTATAAAGCCAGCTGGCCGGAGGAGCGTGTGGTGCGCTGTTCCCTGGGAGAGCTGGCCCAAAAAGGCCGGGAGCACAGCATCTCGAAAACCGCCCTGGTGCTGGTAGGGGAGTTTTTGGCTGGGGATTACCAGCGCAGCAAGCTCTATGACCCCACCTTCACCACCGGGTACCGGGAGGGAAACGCATGAGCCCCCGTCTGCTGGCCTTTACTCAGCGGGGCTATGACCTGGCCCAGGCCCTGGGAGAAAAACTGGGGGGCGAGGTGAGCCGCTGCGGCCGAGGCTGCACGCTGGAAAGCTGGACGGCGGAGGGCTTTCGCACGGGAGAGAGCCTTATTTTTGTGGGGGCCGTGGGGATCGCTGTGCGGGCCATTGCCCCCTTTGTGAAGCATAAAACCGTTGACCCGGCGGTGGTAGCGGTGGACGAGGGGGGGCAATATGCCATTCCCCTTCTCAGCGGCCACCTGGGAGGCGCTAACGACCTGGCCCGAACCATTTCCGCAGTGTGTGGAGCCCAGGCTGTGATCACCACCGCCACCGATGTGCGGGGCCTTTTCCCTGTGGACCAGTGGGCCCGGTGTCAGGGATTGCGGGTAGAAAACCCGGAAAAAATCAAGGCGGTCTCCGCTAAAATATTGGCAGGGGAGACGATTTCCATCAAAAGCGACTGGCCGATCCTGGGCACGCCCCCGGCAGGGGTGAAGCTGTGGGCGGGAGAGGACTGCGATGTGGAGATCAGCTTCCGCCCCAGTGAGGAAAATGCCCTGCACCTTGTACCCTCCACCGCTGTGCTGGGCGTTGGATGTAAGCGGGGGACGCAGCGGGAGATCCTGGAAGGGGCTTATTCTCAGCTCTTGCTCCGGGAAAGCCTCAGCACTCTGGCAGTGGGGAAGGTGTGTTCCATCGACCTCAAACAAGACGAGCCCGGCCTTTTGGCCTTCTGCCAGGCCCACAATCTGCCCCTGGAGACCCATTCTGCCCAAAGGCTGGCTGCGGTACCCGGAGCGTTTCCCTCCTCTGACTTTGTGCGCAAGGTCACCGGAGTGGATAATGTGTGCCAGCGTGCGGCGGCCCTGGGCAGCGGAGGCGGAGCGGAGCGGCTGCTGGGAGAGAAATATCAGCGGGAGGGCGTGACCATGGCTTTGGCGCTGGGTGACGCTATGCTGGATTGGAGGATCTATGAATAAGATCTACGTGGTGGGCCTGGGGCCGGGACATGAGGAATATCTCTCCGGTCAGGCCGAGGCTGCTCTGGAGCAGGCCCAGGTATTGTGCGGTTATACGGTGTATGTGGACCTGATCCGGCACCGGTTCCCGGACAAAGAGGTGTACACCACGCCCATGCGTCAGGAGACAGAGCGCTGCCGCTGGGCCCTGGAGACCGCCTCGAAGGGGACTACCGTGGCCCTGGTGTGCAGCGGAGATGCGGGAGTGTACGGTATGGCCGGGCTGGTGCTCCAACTGGGAGAGGACTATCCGGATACGGAGATCGAGATTGTACCTGGAATCACCGCCGCCCTGTCGGGAGCGGCTGTGCTGGGGGCACCTCTGGGCCACGACTTCTGTGTGATCTCCCTGTCCGACCTGCTTACCCCCTGGGACATGATCGAAAAGCGGCTGGAGTGCGCTGCCCTGGGGGACTTTGCTCTGTGTATCTACAATCCTGCGTCCAGAAAACGGGCGGATTATCTCCGCCGGGCCTGTGAAATTCTTCTGCGCCACAAATCTCCTGATACCCTGTGCGGCTGGGTGCGCAACATTGGCCGGGCGGGCCAGGAGAGTAAGGTGATGACTCTGGCGGAGCTTCGGGAGGAGCAAGTGGATATGTTTACGACCGTATTTGTGGGCAGCAGCACCACGGCTGTGTGGGCCGGGCGGCTGGTGACGCCGCGGGGCTATGAGGAGAAGCGATGAGGGTACTCCTGTTCGGCGGTACGACCGAAGGCCGCGTATTGGCCGGGGAACTGCTGAGACGGGGGCTGGAAGTCACCGTCAGTGTGGCCACTCCCCTGGGAGCCGAGGAGCTTGCGGGCCTTCCCGGTCTGGAAATCTGGGTGGGAAGAAAGGATGCGCAGGAGCTGGAACAGGCCGTGAGCGCCTTTGACCGTTGCATCGATGCCACCCACCCCTATGCCTTTTTGGCCAGTGCCAACATCTGTGCTGCCTGTGAGCGGGCGGGAGTGCCTTTATACCGGCTCAGCCGGCCGGAGAGCCGGGCAGAAGGGGTCGTGCCGGTGGATCACTGTCTCCAGGCTGCGGAGTTTCTGAACAATCAGGAGGGGAATATTCTCCTGACCACCGGGTCCAAAGAGCTCTCCGCCTTTCAAACCATAGACAGAGAGCGGCTCTACGTCCGGGTGCTCCCATGTCACGAGAGCTTGGCGGCCTGTGAGGAGCAGGGGATTCCCCACCGGAATATTCTGGCCCTCCAGGGGCCGTTTGGCCAGAAACTGAATGAGGCCATTTTGGAACAATACCAGATTCGCTGGCTGGTGACCAAGGACGGAGGCATGGCCGGGGGATTTCCCCAAAAGCTGGCTGCCGCTCAGGCCATGGGAGTGCCGGTGGTACTGGTGAAGCGGCCGGAGGACAGAGGCATGACCATGGAGGAATTGCTGAAGGAGGTGGAAGCATGGCCGAAAGGATCGTAAAGCTGGTGTCCATGGGCTGTGGGGAGGAGGACCTCACGGACCAGGCCCGAAAAGCTCTGGACGAGGCCGATTGCCTGATCGGTTCGGACCGGCTGCTGCAAAGGGTACCGGCCTGCCCCCAGGTTCCCCGCCTGCGGGCGGTGCGGGGGGAGGAAATCCGAAACATGCTTCGGGCTTCCGAAGGGAAGTCTCCCTGTGTGCTGCTCAGCGGTGATGGGGGTTTTTATTCCGCAGCGGCGGGGCTTCTGCCGCTTCTGGAGCAGGAGAAGATCCCGTTTGAAATGGTTCCGGGGGTGTCCAGCCTCCAGGCGTTTGCCGCCAGGCTTTGCCAAAACTGGCAAGGTTGGAACCTATATAGTGCACATGGACGGGACTGTGACCCGGTTGCGGCGGTGTGCGAGGGAAAACCAGCCTTCTTTCTGACAGGGGGAACCCTGGGAAGTGCTGAACTGTGCGCTTTGCTGGACCGGGCAGGGCTGGGAGAACTGCAGGTAGATGTGGGAGAAAATCTGTCCTGTGAGGATGAAAGGCTTTACCGGGGGACAGCGGCAGAATGTGCAAAGATGTCCTTTGCACCACTCAGTGTGCTGTTGGTTCAGCCAGCCCCCCGATATCCCAAACGGACGCCCGGAATTCCCGACGAGGAATTTCTTCGGGATCAGGTGCCCATGACCAAACAAGAAGTCCGCACCGCCATTCTGGCAAAGCTGGCGGTGGAGCCCGACGACCTATGTTGGGACATCGGTGCGGGGACGGGGAGCGTCAGTGTGGAGCTGGCCCTTCAAAGCAGAGCGGTCTGGGCTGTGGAGCGGGAAAAAAAGGCCTTGGACCTGTTGGAAGAAAATCGGAAAAGATTTGGTGCCTGGAACCTTCGCATTCAGGCGGGGAAAGCTCCGGAAGCATTGGAGAGCCTGCCTGCTCCGGATAAGGTGTTTATCGGGGGCAGCGGGGGAAATTTGAAGGAAATTCTGGACGTGGTGAACGCCATAAACCCAAGGGCCAGGGTTTGTATCTCAGCCATCGCCCTGGAGACCCTGCAAACGGCCCTGGATACTTTGGAAACCCTGGGGTATGAGACTGAGGTGGTGCAGATCGCCGTCAGCCGGGCCAGAAAAGCGGGAGAACTCCATCTGCTCATGGCTCACAACCCGGTATTTCTCATCACGGGAGGGCGGCCATGAGGGGACTTATGGTATCCGCTATGGGCAGCGGCCAGGGAAAGACCGTACTGACCTGCGGCTTGCTGTCTGCCATGAGACGGCGGGGAATTAAGACGGCGGGGTTCAAATGTGGACCGGACTATATTGACCCCATGTTTCACACCAAAATCCTTGGAGTACCCAGCCGAAATCTGGACTTGTTTCTCCAGGGGGAGGCGGGAGTGCGGCGAAGCTATGCCGCCGCTGGAGCAGCGGACCTGGCCCTTGTGGAGGGAGCCATGGGCTTTTACGACGGGGTGGGCGGTACAGACCGGGCCAGCGCCTATGCCGTGGCCAGGTTCCTCCGGCTGCCTGTGGTGTTGGCCGTCCGGCCAAAGGGCTCCAGCCTGACCCTGGCCGCTCAGGTGAAGGGGATGCAGAATTTCCGGGAGGAAAACCAGATTGCCGCGTTGATCCTCACCTGCTGCAGTCCAGGGCTTCATGCCCACCTGGCTCCCATTTTGGAGGAGGAGACGAACCTGCCTGTGCTGGGCTACCTGCCCCCTATGGAGCAGGCAGACCTGCCCAGCCGCCATTTGGGGCTCTATACTGCCCGAGAGGTGGAGCACCTTCGCGGGCGGTTTGCAGCTGTGGGAGAGCAATTGGAGAAGACTGTGGATCTGGACCGGCTGCTGGCTCTGGCGGGCGGCGAGGCGGCAAAAGCGCAGAGCTTCTCCCGTCCCCGGCCCGCCTGTACCATTGCCGTGGCTCGGGATGAGGCCTTTTGCTTCTACTACCCGGACAATCTGGAGGCATTGGAGCGGGCAGGAGCTAAACTGACCTTTTTCAGTCCCCTCCGGGACCAAGCGCCCCCGGCGGCAGACGGACTTTACCTGGGCGGAGGTTACCCGGAGCTGTACGCCCGAATGCTGGGAGAGAACGCCGGTATGCGGGAAAACATCCGGGCTCTGGTGACTTCTGGCCTGCCCACGGTGGCCGAATGCGGAGGATTTCTTTATCTTCAACAGACGCTGGAGGACGAGCAGGGAACTGCGTGGCCCATGACAGGAGCTTTGGAGGGAGCTGGTTTCCGGACACAGCGCCTTCAGCGCTTTGGCTATGGGGAGCTCACTGCTCAAGGGGACAGTATGCTTTTCCAGGCGGGGGAGAAGGCCCCCTTTCACGAGTTTCACTACTGGGACAGTACCCGAAATGGGACGGATTTCCGGGCGGTAAAACCCCTGGGCGGGCAGAGCTGGTCATTTGGCATGGCTGGGGAGAGTTTGTATGCCGCTTTCCCCCATCTGCACTTTGGGGGAGCGTTGCCCCTGGCCCAGCGATTTGTCCAAAAGGCGAAGGAGTGGAGAGAAAAACATGGATGAACTAAAGCCGTTGCTGTCGGCCGTTGCACCTCCGGACCGAGGAGCGGAGGAAGCGGCGAAGAGCCATTGGGACAGTCTGGCCAAGCCCTTGGGGAGCCTGGGCCTTCTGGAGGAGACGGTGGTGAAGATCGCTGCCCTGACCGGCGATCAACAGGTGGCGCTTCAAAAGCGCTCCCTGGTGGTTTTCTGTGCTGACAATGGAGTGGTGGCCCAGGGGGTCACCCAGACAGACAGCTCTGTGACGGCGGCGGTGGCCCGTTCCCTGGCTGAAGGGAGTAGCACCGTGTGCCCCATGGCACGTGCTGCCCGGTGCGAGGTGGTCCCCGTGGATGTGGGGATGCTGGATTTTCCTGGCTGCTCCGGAGTGTTGGACCGCCGGGTACAAAACAGCACGGGGGACATTACTCTGGGCCCTGCCATGGAACGGGAGGCCTGTGTCCGGGCCATTCTCACCGGGGCAGAGCTGGCACGGGAGCAGAAGGACAAAGGGATGGACATCCTGGCCGGCGGTGAGATGGGAATCGGCAACACCACCACGTCCAGCGCCGTGGCCGCCGTCCTGCTGGGACTGGAGCCGGAGCATGTGACCGGGAGGGGAGCGGGGTTGTCCACCGCCGGCCTTGTACGAAAGGTGGAGGCTGTCCGCCGGGCCATTACTGTGAACAGCCCTGACCCTTGTGATCCCGTGGATGTGCTGTCCAAGGTGGGAGGACTGGATCTGGCTGCCCTGTGCGGGTTTTATCTGGGGTGTGCCCGGTACCGTATTCCGGTGCTGCTGGACGGACTGATCAGCACCGTGGCCGCCCTGTGCGCGGTGCGGCTGTGCCCAAACGCCCGAGGGGCTCTGCTGGCAAGCCACGTCTCCGCGGAGCCGGCAGGGAAGTTGGTCCTGGAGGCTTTGGGTTTGGCCCCCCTGATCACTGCGCAAATGCGCCTGGGAGAGGGGAGCGGTGCGGTAGCCGCTCTGCCTTTGCTGGATATGGCCCTGGCGGTATACAGTGGGGGACAGACCTTTGAGAAGCTGGGCATCGCGGCCTACACGCCACAGAAGTAAGGAGAATTTATGTTAACTTTGATCGTTGGCGGGGCAGCCAGTGGGAAAAGTGAATTTGCGGAGAACCTGGTGCTGACCCTGCCGGGGCAGCGGGTTTATGTGGCTACCATGGAGCCCTATGACGGGGAATGTCTGGCGCGCATTGACAAGCACCGCCGCCAGCGCGCCGGAAAGGGGTTTGCCACCCTGGAGTGCTACCGGGACCTGGGGGGACTGCAGGTGCCCGCTGGGGCCAATGTGCTGCTGGAGTGTATGAGCAACCTGCTGGCCAACGAGCTCTATTCCCCACAGGGGGGCGCAACGGCTGCCGTGCTGGAGGGGGTGGCGTGCCTTTGCGCACAATGTGCCCACCTGACCATTGTGACCAATGAGGTTTTTTCGGGGGGCAGGGACTATGAGGGGGACACCCTTCGCTACCTCCGGGAGCTGGGGATGGTGAACCGCATCCTGGCCGCCCGAGCGGACCGGGTGGTGGAAGTGGTGTGCGGGTGTCCCAACGTGCTGAAGGGGAGGCTGCCATGAAGATTGTGGAAACCATTGTCGTGGCCTTTTCCATGTTTTCCGCCTTGCCTATGCCGCGGGTGGAGTGGAACGAAGACAATATGCGCTACAGCCTGTGTGCCTTTCCCCTCATCGGCGGAGTCATTGGCCTTCTCTGCTGGCTGTGGGTCTGGGTATGCGGAACGTTGAAGCTGCCGGGGATCCTCCAGGGGGCGGGGCTTTGCCTCATCCCGGTCCTGGTGACAGGGGGGATCCACCTGGACGGCTATGCCGACACCTGGGATGCCCTGGGCAGTCACGCCGCCCCGGAGGAAAAGCAGCGGATTTTGAAGGACCCCCGGATGGGGGCTTTTGGAGGAATCCATCTTTGTGTCTATTTTGTGGCCCTGTTTGCCCTGTGCTGCAGTCTCAGGGAGTACCCGTCGGGGGCGATGGTGATTTTATTCTGCCTGTCCCGGAGCCTGTCCGGCCTGGCAGTGGCCGCGTTCCCTCTGGCCAAACATACCGGCCTTGCCCACACCTTTGCCGCAGCGGCGGACAAGAAACGGGTACGCAGAGTGCTGGCGGGGCTGTCCCTGGTGCTCATGGCCCTGCTGTGCCTGGGCTGGGGATTAGTGGGGGCAGGGATGTCCCTGGCTGCCCTGGGGGTATTTTTCTGGTACCGGCACATGGCGGGGAAGGAATTTGGAGGCCTGTCCGGGGATCTGGCGGGCTGGTTTTTGCAGACGGCGGAGCTTTGGATGATTGGTACGATTGTATTATGTCAACATGTGGAGGTGCTGCTATGACCTTTCTCACCGGACCCATGTATGCGGGCAAGGGGGAGTACCTGCAAAAGGCCCTGAACCTTACCCCGGAGGAGTTGTCCGCCCGTGCTGTCTTTCACGTGGAAGAACAGGCGGCAAAGGAAGAAAACCTGGAGGACTTGGCAGATCGCCTGGCGCAATATGATTTTGTCATTGCCAACGAGGTAGGCTGCGGGGTAGTGCCCATGGACCCGGAACAGCGGAGGCTTCGGGAGCGGGCCGGGCGGCTGAGCTGCCTGCTGGCCCAGCGGGCAGATACCGTGATCCGGGTGTGCTGCGGCCTGCCCCAGGTTCTCAAGGGGGAGTGGACATGCTAGTCTGCCTGCTCCGGCACGGGAATACTGCCTGGAACCTGGAGGGACGCTACCAGGGAAAAAGCGACATCCCCCTGTGTGAGGAGGGAAAACGTGCCCTGGGCCCTGCAAAGGTCAGTCCCGAACGGGTATACGTTTCCCCCATGAAGCGGGCGGCGGAGACAGCCCGGATTTTGTTCCCCAGCGCAAAGCTCATTCCCGTCCCTGGCCTGGAAGAGATGCATTTTGGTGCGTTTGAGGGAAAGTGTTTCCAGGACCTGAAAGATGATCTGGCCTACCGCGCCTGGGTAGAGGGAAACTGTACGGCCCCCTGCCCCGGCGGAGAGGGCCGGGAGGATTTTTCACGGCGGGTGTGCGCTGCTTTTGAGGGCCTGATGAAGCGGGAACGGGAGCGGCTGGTGATTGTGGCCCACGGGGGCACCCAGATGGCCATTTTGGAACAGTACGGCCATCCCCGGCGGGATTACTTTGCCTGGCAGAGCCCCAATGGGGGCGGGTTTTTGCTGGAGGCGGAGGACTGGGAAAAGAAACGGGAGCTGAGACTCCTTCAAGAAATCAAGACATTTGGGAAGGACTAAAGGATGAACGTACTGCTGGCCGCCCTGGGCGGCTTTTTGCTGGATTTGCTGCTGGGCGATCCCGGCTGGATGCCCCACCCGGTGGTCTTTATGGGCCGGTGTATTACCCGCCTGGAGAAGCTGCTGCGCAGTATCTTTCCCCGCACGCCCGCGGGAGAGCGTTGGGCGGGCCGGGTGCTTGCTGCGGTGCTGCCGCTGGGCACGTTGGCCTTTACGGGGAGCTGTCTGTGGCTGTGCAGGCAAATCCACCCGGCCCTGGCCTTTGCCCTGTCTGTCCTCTGGTGCTGGCAGGCTCTGGCGGCGAGAGGTCTGGCATCCGAAAGTAACCATGTCTACCGGGCGCTCACCATCGGTACGCTGGGAGAGGCCCGTCAGGCCGTGGGGCGGATTGTGGGCCGGGACACTGGGGTGCTCACGGAAAGGGGAGTCAGCCGGGCGGCAGTGGAGACGGTAGCAGAGAACTTCTCCGACGGGGTGGTGGCCCCCATGATCTATATGTTCCTGGGTGGTGCACCCCTGGCGCTGTGCTATAAGGCGGTCAATACCATGGACAGCATGGTGGGGTATAAAAATGAACGCTACCTTCACTTTGGCCGTGGGGCGGCAAAGCTGGACGACCTGGCTAACTACCTGCCTGCCCGACTGGCTGCCCTGGTGCTGGTGGGGACGGCCTTTCTCATGGGAGAAGATGGGAAAACTGCCTTTCGTATCTGGCGGCGGGACCGGCGCAAGCATGCCAGCCCCAATTCCGCCCAGACCGAGGCCGCCATGGCCGGGGCGCTGGGAATAAAGCTGGCCGGACCTGCCAGCTACTTTGGAAAATCAGTGGACAAGCCTTGGATTGGAGAGGAGCTGGGGGAGACGGAACCCCGGCATATTCTCCGCGCCAACCGGCTGATGCTGGGGGGCAGTGCCCTATGCCTGTTGGTGCTGGCAGGGATTAGGATTATTATTATGTTAACTATTGGGAGGAACCTGGGATGGAGGTAAGGCATGGAGGAGATTGGGCGGGCTTTCAGGCCCGGTACGGCCGCCCGCCTCTGGATTTTTCCGCCAGCATCAGTCCCCTGGGCCTGCCTGAGGGGGTGCGCCGGGCGGTCATTGCTGCCTTGAAGGAGGCGGACCGATACCCCGACCCCCAGTGCCGGGTCCTGCGGGCAAGACTGGGGGAGTACCACCACCTCAGCCCGGAGCATATCCTTTGCGGCAACGGGGCAGCGGACCTTATCTTCCGTCTGGCCTTGGCCAAAAGACCGGTCCGGGCCCTGCTTCCGGCTCCTACCTTTGGGGAGTATGAGCGGGTTCTGGAGGGCGTGGGTTCCACGGTGGAACATGTTTTCCTGGAGGAGAAACAGGACTTCCAGCTAACAGACCAACTGTTGGAGTATATCAAGCCGGGATTGGATCTTGTGATATTATGTGAACCAAATAACCCCACCGGACAGGTGACAGACCGGGCCTTGCTGCTGGAGATTTTAAAGCGCTGCGGCCAGACGGACACCCTTCTGGCGGTGGATGAGTGTTTTCTGGATTTTCTGCCTTGTTCCGAGGAGCATAGCCTGATCAGTCAGATCCTTACCCACAAAAACCTTTTGATCTTCCGGGCATTTACGAAATGCTACGCCATGGCGGGCCTGCGCCTGGGATATGCCCTGTGCGGAGACCCTTCCCTTTTGGAGGCCATGGCCCGAATGGGTCAGGCCTGGGGGGTATCCAGTGTGGCCCAAGAGGCCGGGCTGGCCGCCCTGGAGGAGAGGGCGTATTTGGAGACGCTCCGGACCCTTATCGAGGGGGAGCGCCCCCGGCTTCGGAGTGGGTTGGAGGCCCTGGGCTGTCGGGTGGTCCCTGGGCAGGCCAATTTTCTTTTGTTCCAAAGCCCTGTGCCGAATCTGGCAGAACTTCTGGGGGCGAAGGGCATTTCCATCCGCTCCTGTGAAAACTTTTTGGGCCTGGGCGGGGATTGGTACCGGGTGTGTGTGCGCAATGGGGAGGACAATGGCCGGTTGCTCTCAGCTATGAGGGAGGTTATGTAAATGGCAAAGCGAATCATGGTTCAGGGCACCATGTCCGGGGCAGGAAAGAGCCTGATGGTCGCCGCCCTGTGCCGCATCTTCCGCCAGGACGGTCTGCGGGTTGCCCCGTTTAAAAGCCAGAACATGGCTCTGAATAGTTACATCACCCAGGACGGCCTGGAAATGGGCCGGGCCCAGGTGGTTCAGGCCCAAGCAGCGGGGGTGGAGCCCGATGTGCGTATGAATCCCATTTTGCTCAAACCCTCCAGTGACACAGGCAGCCAGCTTATTGTGAATGGCGAGGTCCGGGGAGAATACCGGGCTGCCCAGTATTTCAAGATGAAAAAGTCCCTTATTCCCGAAGTGCTCGCCGCTTATGAGAGCCTGGCGGCGGAGTATGATGTGATCGTCCTGGAAGGGGCGGGGAGTCCGGCGGAAATTAACCTGCGGGACGATGATATTGTAAACATGGGCCTTGCTCAATTAGTGGACGCACCGGTCCTTTTGGTGGGTGACATCGACCGGGGCGGGGTGTTTGCCCAGCTCTTTGGCACCACGGCGCTGCTGGAAGAAGAGGAGCGGGCGCGGATTGCCGGGCTTGTCATCAATAAGTTCCGGGGGGATGAGGCACTGCTGCGCCCAGGCCTTACTATGCTGGAGGAGAAGACGGGCATCCCTGTTTTGGGGGTCATCCCCTATGCCCAGGTGGACCTGGACGACGAGGACAGCCTGTCCCCACGTTTGGGGCGCAGTGTCCACCGAAAGGCGGTGGATGTGGCCGTGGTTCGTCTGCCCCACATCTCCAACTTTACGGACTTTTCCCCTCTGGAGCGCCACCCGGCTTTGGGAGTGCGGTATGTGGGCCGCCCGGCCCAACTGGCAGGGGCAGATCTCATCATTCTTCCGGGCACCAAGGCCACCATGGAGGATCTGCGCTGGCTGCGGGAGAGCGGCCTGGAAAGTGAGATCAAAAAATGTGCCTCTGCCGGGACCCCGGTGCTGGGGGTGTGCGGGGGCTATCAGATGCTGGGAGAGACCCTCTCTGACCCGGAGGGGGTGGAGGGAGGCGGCGAGCTGGCCGGGCTGGGTCTGCTGCCCTGCTGCACGGTATTCGCCTCTCAAAAGACCCGCACACGGGTGGAGGCTGTGGCCGTTGCCCCGCCCTTTGAACAGCTTCCCCTTAGCTGCTATGAGATCCACATGGGCCTCACCCGCCGGACAGGAGGGGTGCCCTTTGCCCGGTTTTCGAATGGCCGGGAGGAGGGGGCTGCGGAAGGAAAGGTGTTTGGCACCTATCTCCACGGACTCTTTGACACAGGGGCTTTGGTGGAGAAGCTGGCTGCCTGGCTGATGGCTGGGAAAGGGCTCTCCCCCCGAAATATCCGGGTGGAGAGCCAGGAGGAATACCGGGAGCGGCAGTATGACGATTTAGCCCAGGTGGTGCGGGAGCACCTGGACATGGAGGCTGTTTACCGGATCATGGAGGAATATCAATGAGAACGAAAATGCTGCCTGGAGAGATTGAACGCGCCAGCATGGAGATCATTGCCCGTGAACTGGCCCAGCGGGACATCTCGATCCCCCCGGAGCAGGAAGCTGTGGTCAAGCGGGTCATTCACACTACTGCAGACTTTGATTTCGCCCAAACCCTGCGCTTTAGTGAACATGCTGTGGCCTTGGGGGTAGCGTCTCTGAAAAATGGGACAAATATCGTCACTGACACCAACATGGCCCGTTCCGGGGTGAGCCGCCCCAGCCTGGAAAAGCTGGGGGGACAGGTGTTTTGCTATATGGCGGATGCAGATGTAGCCCAGGCGGCGAAGACCCAGGGGACGACCCGTGCGGCAGCGGCCATGGAGAAGATGGAACGGGAGCAGCCTGGGGCTATCCTGGCGGTGGGCAACGCCCCCACCGCTTTGCTGGAGCTGGCAGAGCAGATCGAAGGCGGGCTGCGTCCCGCCCTGGTGATCGCCGCCCCGGTGGGATTTGTGAATGTGGTGGAGAGCAAGGAGCGCATCTGGAAGGTGTGCCTTGCCCATCAGGTGCCGATCATCGCCGCCATGGGACGTAAGGGGGGCAGCACTGTGGCGGCTGCCATCTGCAATGCCCTGCTGTATACCGCTGTGGGGCGGGAGGTATAAAAAAGCAGAGGACGGAAGAAATTCAGTCCTCTGCTTTTTCGTGCAATCAGTTCCCGGTTCCCCAGAGATCATCGGGGTAGAGCCCCTGAGCGGTCTTTTCTGCCAGAGCAGCAACCACCATGGGCTTGTCCTCGTGGTAGGTGACCCCATACCACTTGTCGTGGGAGCGCAGCACCTTTACACGGGCCTTGCCCTCCTCCAGAAGCTGGGTTACCACGCTGGGCAGGAAGTATTCCCCCTTCAGGGGATTTTCCACAAGCGCCTTGTCCAGGAAGGCGGGGAAACGGGCCTCGGCCTCGGTAAGGAAGCTCTTGGTGAAGCCCCACAGGTTCATGGACACGATGGTGTCCCCAGGCAGGGCGGTCCAGGTCTTGCCCTCGTCCTCGGTATACCGGGCGTCGGCCCCGTCTTTTTCAATGTGGGTGCGCTCGGTGACCTTCAGAAGGTACCCTTCCTCATCTTCCACGCACACGCCACGGGCCACGTGGCCGTTTTCGGTGACGGTGTTGCCCACCAGATAGCCCACCATGGCGTATTCATAGCAGCCCTCCTGGTCGGGATGGGCGGAGAGGTAGTCATAGATGGCCTTAAACCCTTCGGGACCATAGCAGTCGTCGGCGTTGATGACGGCGAAGGGCCCGTCGATGATTTTCCTGGCGGCCAGAATGGCGTGAGCGGTGCCCCAGGGCTTCACCCGGCCCTCGGGGATGGCGTAGCCCTCCGGCAAGTCACTGAGGTCCTGGTAGGCGTACTTTACGTCCATGACCTTGGAGAGACGATCGCCGATTCCGGCCTTAAAGGCGTCCTCGATCTCATGCTTGATGACAAAGATCACTGTTTCAAATCCAGCCCGGCGGGCGTCGTAGATGGAGTAGTCGATGATAAGCTGGCCGTGGTTTCCCACCGGATCCAGCTGCTTCAGTCCGCCGTAGCGGCTGCCCATGCCGGCGGCCATGACCACAAGGACAGGCTTGTTCATACTGCGTTACCTCCTGAAATGGGGGGCAGCGATTTCTGCCCGATTCCCCATGAATTTCCTGCCATAAACGGCGAATATTATTATAATATATCCGGGCCAGCGAAGCAATGAAAAAAGGAAGCATTCCTTTAAAAATTGGGGAGTGGGGCAGAAAGAACCCGCTCCCCGGCGGCAATTCATTGACGAAGGGGAAGGGTGCGGGTATAATAACAGAGAGAAAAAACACTTGTTTTGGAGATCGTGTTATGAGCGAATTGTTTGAAAAATCCATGCTCACCCTGGAGCTGCCGCGGGTGCTGGAGCTGCTGGCTTCCTGTGCCGTCACCGATGAGGGGAAGGAGCGGGCTCTCAGCCTGCGGCCCATGACCGACCTGGACGATGTGCGCCGGGCCCAGGAGGAGACCACTGCCGCGGTGAAGCTGCTGGTTCTGCGGGGCACCCCTGGCTTTGCGGGGATCCGGCCTGTGGCTGCCAGCCTTCAGCGGGCGGATATGGGGGGCAGCCTCAATACACGGGAGCTTTTGGAGATCGCCGCTGTTCTCCGGACGGCCCGTACCGCCGGGGACTACGGGGCGGGGGAGGAAAAAAGCCCCATTTCCCATCTCTTCCGGGCCCTTACGCCCAATAAGTTCCTGGAAGAGACTATCACCAACTCTATCGTAGGGGAGGATGAGCTGGCCGACTCTGCCAGTCCTGAGCTTGCTTCCATCCGCCGCCACATGCGGGCTACCGAGGCCAAGGTACGGGACATTCTGCAAAAGCTCATCTCTTCCAACCAGTCCAAGTATTTGCAGGAGTCCATCATCACCATCCGCTCCGACCGGTATGTGGTGCCGGTGAAGTCAGAGCATAAAAATGCTATTCCCGGCCTGGTCCACGATGTGTCTTCCTCCGGTTCCACTTTCTTCATCGAGCCCATGGGGGTGGTGAAGGCCAATAACGAGCTGCGGGAGCTGTTGGCCAAGGAGAAGAAGGAAATCGAACGGATTTTAGCTGAGATGTCTGCCCAGTGCGCCGCACATAAGGAGGACATTTTAGAGGACTACCAGCTGCTCATCTGGCTGGATGCCATTTTTGCACGGGCGAAGCTCTCCCTGAAGCTGGAGTGCACCGAGCCAAAGCTCTCGGAGAAATTTATGAAGCTCCGGGGAGCCCGGCATCCCCTGCTGGACCAGAAGAAGGCGGTGGCCAACGACCTGGAGCTGGGGGAGCGGTTTGACACCTTAGTGATCACCGGCCCCAACACCGGCGGCAAGACGGTGACGTTAAAGACTATGGGGCTCATTACCCTAATGGCCCAGTGCGGCCTTCATATCCCGGCCAAGGACGACTCCACCGTGCGGATCTTTGACCGGGTACTGGCCGACATCGGAGACGAGCAGTCCATCGCCCAGTCCCTGTCCACCTTCTCCTCCCACATGACCAACATCGTGGGCATTCTGGAAGAGGCGGACGACAATACCCTCATCCTCTTTGACGAGCTGGGTGCGGGCACTGACCCGGTGGAGGGCGCAGCTCTGGCCGCTGCCATCATTGAAAGTGCTCGGGGACTGGGGGCCCAGGTGGCCGCCACCACCCACTATGCCGAGCTCAAGGTGTACGCCATGACCACAGAGGGGGTGGAGAACGCCTCCTGCGAATTCAATGTGGAGACGTTGGCTCCCACCTACCGCCTGGTGATGGGGATTCCCGGAAAGTCCAATGCCTTTGCCATCTCACGGCGGCTGGGGCTGCCCGAATATATCATCGAAAAGGCGGCGGCCCGGCTGGATGCGGAAAATGTACGCTTTGAGGACGTGCTCACCCGCCTGGACCAGCAGCGCCAAGAGATGGAGAAGGAACGGGCTGAGGCCAAACGGCTGAAGCTGGAGATGGAGCAGTCCGCCCAGAAGGCACGGGAGTACCGGGAAAAGCTGGAGGCGGAGCGGGCCAAAGTAGTGGAGAAGGCCCAGGACGAGGCACGTGCCATCATCGAGGAGGCTCGGGCGGCCAGCGACCTGGCCCTCAGCGAGCTGAAGGAGATAAAAAAGCGCCAGGATAAGCTGGACTGGCAGCAGGTGAACGACAGCCGGGCCGAGTCCCGCAGGCTCCTGAACGAGGCGGAGCGCAACATCGGCGGCCCGGCCAAAGAGATAGAGGTGCCGCCGCCTACCCGCCCGGCCGTGGCGGGAGATACGGTGGAGCTGGTGAAGATGGGAACCAAGGCTACCGTTTTGTCGGTCAATAAGGATGGCTCCCTCCAGCTCCAGGCGGGCATTTTGAAGATCTCCGCCAAGCAGGAGGAAGTCCGGGTGGTGGAGGGCGAGACGGAGAGCCAAAAGGCCACCCGGAAGATCATCGCACGGGCGGAGCACACCATCCGCACGGCTGCTGTTCCCAGCCAAGTGGACCTGCGGGGCATGATGACCGACGAGGCCATCGCCGTGTTGGAGCGGTTCCTGGACACTGCCATGATGGGCAAGCTGGAGACGGTGACCATCATCCACGGCAAGGGCACCGGAGCGGTGCGAAATGCCGTGCGCACCTACCTCAAGCGCAGCCGCTATATCAAGTCCTTCCGTCCCGGCCGCTACGGCGAAGGGGAGGACGGCGTGACGGTGGCGGAGCTGAAATAAGAAGGCCCGGAATAAAACCCCCGTCCCCTCGGAGAGCATGGGGGGCCTCAGGGGGGAACTGGTTCCCCCCTGAAGGCGCGGCGCGCGTAAGCGCGTAAGCGTTTCCCGCAGGAAACGCCCGCGCCGGGGAGGACGGCGTGACGGTGGCGGAGCTGAAGTGAAACCGCAAAATGACAATTTTCTTTTGAGAAAAACGGGAAAGGCCGAAAAAAATCTGAATTTATCCCTTAAATTTGAAGAAACTAACAAAAACTAAGTGATAATTTCTGCAAAATTTATCCAAAAGTACCGTGATATTTGTGGAAATTAACATTGACGAAAGAGGGATAAATCTGGTATGCTAAAAACACATCTTAATGACGAGGGCGGAGGTACGCGATATGTATAGTCAGGAAGCAGTCGTGAACAATCAGGTCGGTCTGCATGCCAGACCCGCTACTTTTTTCATCCAGAAGGCCAACGAGTTCAAGAGCTCCATCTGGGTTGAGAAGGAGGAGCGCAAGGTCAACGCCAAGAGCCTGCTGGGCGTTCTGTCTCTGGGCATCGTAAAGGGAACTCCCATCAAGCTGATCGCCGATGGTCCCGATGAAAAGGAAGCCGTCGAGGCTCTGCAGAAGATGATCTCGTCTGATTTTTCCGAGTAATCCCAAACCATAAAAAGGCGCCGCTAAGCGGCGCCTTTTTTGATATTTCAACTCGTTGGCCCGTTTGGTGAGAGGCGGTGGAACCCATGACCTTTGATGAACTAAAAGAAAAAGCCCATTCCTTGCCCTTGAAGCCCGGCGTGTATATCATGCAGGATGAGAAAAACACTGTTATCTATGTGGGCAAGGCGAAGGCCCTGAAAAACCGGGTGAGCCAGTATTTTCAGGATTCCGCCTCCCACACGGAAAAAACCAGGGCGATGGTTTCTCAGATTGATCACTTTGACGTGATCATTGCGGACAGCGAGTTTGAGGCCCTGGTTCTGGAGTGCTCCCTGATCAAGCGCCACCAGCCCCGGTATAACATCCTTTTGAAGGATGACAAGGGCTACCCCTATATCCGGTTGTCCAACGAGGCCTATCCCCGCTTTTCCCTGGCCTCCAAGGCGGCAGAGGATGGGGCCCGGTATTTTGGCCCCTACGCCAGCCGTCACAGCACCCAGGCCATCATGGATGCCCTGCGCTCCGCTTTGCGCCTGCCCTCCTGTCACAAAAAGTTTCCACGGGACATCGGCAAGGAGCGGCCCTGCCTCAACTTTCACATGGGCAAATGTGACGGCTACTGCCGGGGAGACGAACTGAAGGAGCAGCACGACCAGGCCATTGCCCAGGCAGTGAGCTTGCTGGAGGGCCGGTTTAAGGAAGTACAGGCGGATCTGACTGCAGAGATGGAGCAGGCGGCGGAGGAGCTGCGCTTTGAAAAGGCTGCCCAGCTTCGGGACCGGCTGCGGGCCATCGAGCTGTTAGGGGCCCGGCAGAAGGTGGTGGCCGGATCTCTGGCCGACACGGATGTGGCGGGATTTTTCCGGGGCGAGGCCAAAAGCTGCTTTGTGGTTCTCCACTTTTTGGAGGGGGAACTGGCCGCCAAGGAGTTTGATTTGCTGGAGACCCCCATGGAGGAGGACGAGGAGTCGGTGCTCTCTTCCCTGGTGCGGGAATATTATGTAGGCCGCACCCGGCTGCCCAAGCAGATTCTGCTGCCCTGCGAGCTCAGCGACCAGGTGCCCCTCACCCGGCTGCTCAGCGAGCAGGTGGGCCGGAAGGTGGAGCTCATCACGCCCCAGCGGGGGGCCAAGATGGATCTCATTAAGCTGGCCAACCAGAACGCCCAAGAGGAGGTCATCCGGGCCACCACACGGGAGGAGCGGCAGAACAAGCTGCTGGAGGCCCTGGGAAAAATGCTGGCCCTGAAAACACCGCCCCGGCGTATGGAGTCCTACGACATTTCCAACCAGGGAGCCAGTGACATTGTGGCTTCCATGGTGGTCTATGTGGATGGACGGCCTTTGAAGCGGGATTACCGGCGCTTTAAGCTGAAGGATATGGATGGTCCCAACGACTACGCCTCCATGGAGCAGGTGCTCACCCGGCGCTTTCGCCGGTATCTGGATGGGGACGAGAAGTTTGCCGACAAGCCGGACTTGCTGCTCATTGACGGAGGTCTGGAGCATGTGCGGGTGGCCAGAAGGGTGCTGGAAGCGATGAACCTGGACATCCCCGCCTTCGGCATGGTGAAGGATGACCGCCACCGCACACGGGCCCTGGTTCACCCTGACGGCCGGGAGATCGGCATCCAGGCCATTCCGGCGGTGTTTGCCCTGATCGGCCAGATCCAGGAGGAGACCCAC
The DNA here is from genome assembly GCF_052117285.1 of Lawsonibacter sp. LCP25S3_E2. Taxonomy (NCBI): domain Bacteria; kingdom Bacillati; phylum Bacillota; class Clostridia; order Eubacteriales; family Oscillospiraceae; genus Lawsonibacter; species Lawsonibacter sp. LCP25S3_E2. The sequence continues at coordinate 79,483 of NZ_JBQKJL010000011.1, read as the reverse complement.
CGCTTTGCCATCGAATACCACCGCCAGCTCCAGGGAGGACATGTAAAAACCTCGGTGCTGGATAAAATCCCCGGTGTGGGGGAGAAGCGCCGCCAGCAGCTTTTAAAACGCTTCAAAAGCATCAAGGCGGTTCGGGAGGCATCCCTGGAACAGCTGCGGGAGGCGGTGCCTCAAAATACCGCTCAGGCAGTCTATCTGTATTTCCATGGGGAAGAAAACGTTGAAGCTGAAAAATCAGGCAAGGAAGAGCCGGATGAACAATAAAGCGAGGTAGAAAACGGTGAGAGTGATTTCAGGAACTGCCAGAGGCAGAAAGCTTAAAGAGCTCCAGGGCATGGACACACGCCCCACCACGGACAAGGTAAAAGAGTCCATCTTTAATATCATCCAGTTTGAGCTGGAGGGGAGAAGGGTGTTGGACCTGTTCGGCGGCACCGGCCAGCTGGGCATCGAGGCCCTGTCCCGTGGGGCACAGCGCTGTACCTTTGTGGATCAGCGGCGGGAGGCCGCTGCCCTCATCCGGGAGAACGTAAAGTTGGTTGGTTTTGAGGACCGCTCCCGTGTGGTCCAGGGGGAGGCTTTGTCCTTTTTAGGCGCCTGTCGGGAGAAGTTTGACGTGATTTTTTTGGACCCGCCTTATCAAAGCGGACTTTTGGAAAAATGTGTCAATGATATCTGCCGGTTTGACATTCTTGGGGAATATGGTATAATCGTTTGCGAAAGTCCGGTGGAATGGAGCCTTCCCCCGCTGGAATCCCCCTATGAGGTGGGGAGAGAGTACCGGTACGGCAAGATCAAGCTCACCATCTGCCGCCGGGCAGGGAGTGTGGAACGATGAATACCGCCATTTATCCGGGCAGCTTTGACCCGGTTACCCTGGGACATCTGAATATCATCAAACGGGCAGCTGCCTGCTTTGATAAAGTCATCGTGTGCGTCATGATCAACTCCAAGAAGACGGGGATGTTTACCCCGGAGGAACGGGTTGAGATGCTCCGCCGGGCTACAGAGCGCTTCCCGAATGTGGAGGTGGATTTTTCCAACGAGCTGTTGGCCGCCTACGCAAAGCGCCGGGATGCCCATGTGGTGGTCAAGGGCCTGCGGGCGGTATCTGACTATGAGCAGGAGGTTCAGATGGCGGTGATCAACCGGAAGCTGAACCCACAGCTGGAGACCATGTTCTTGGCTTCCAGCGATAAATATACCTACCTCAGCTCCACGATCGTCAAGGAGATGGCCCGCTACGGGGCCGACCTGGCGGAGTTCATTCCACGGGAGATTGTGGACGATGTGAACCGGCGCATGAGGGAAATGGAAGGAAAGGAAGGTTAAACGCCATGGCAAGCGGTGTAGAAGAATTACTGGATATGCTCTTTGAGATGATCGACGAGGCAAAGAATGCCCCGCTGTCCAGCGATAAATGCGTCATCGAGCGGGACAGAGCTCTGGACCTCATTGACGATGTGCGCAGCCAGTTCCCCATTGAGCTCACCGAGGCCCGGAAGATGATGGCCCGTCGGGCGGAGTTGGAGAACGAGGCCAAATATAAAGCGGAGGCCATTATCAAGGCCGCCGAGGACCGGGCCCGTCAGATGATTTCCGATGAGTCCATCACCCAGCAGGCCCGCCAGAGAGCCAATGAGATGATGCAGCAGGCGGAAGAGCGCAGTCGGGACCTGAAGCGTTCGGCCAACGAGTACTGCGAGGACGCACTGCGCCGCACCGAGGAGGCTGTGGCCGAGGCCTATGATGAGATTAAGAAGTCTCGGGCCCGGTTCCGGGCTGCCGCCGGGGTGGCATCTTCCCAGGGAAGCACGATGGGCGGTGCCCGCGCCATGTACGACGCTGCCGCGGACGAGGATTAAAACAGCAGAGCGCCGCCGAAGGGAATATCCCTTTGGCGGCGCTGTTGTTTAGAAGAGGAACCAGCCGCTCTCCCGGCTGTCCATCATATCAAGGGCTCCATCCAGCATCTCCGCGGCCTGAGCCAGGGTGAGCTGGTCAGAGAGCTGAACTGCTCCGGCATTCTGGGGAGCGGTGACCCCCGAGGCGGACAGGTTGGCGGCCGCCTGGGCAGCCCAGTGGCCTTCCGTGCCGGTGGAGGAGAATACTTCCAAAGGCACGTCCGTGATATCCAGCAGGTTATTGAGCATAACGCTGGCTTCTCCACGGGTAATATTTTGATCTGCGCCGAAAATGGGAGCACCCGTCTCGTCACGGGTGCCGCTGATGGCTCCGGCCTTCAAAGCGGCGGAAACTGAGCCCTTGGCCCAGGTGGGGATGGCAGCGTCATCGGAGAAGCCGGTGAGGGTGACCCCCTCCAATTCTTCAAGCCCTGTTACCGACATAGCCATAGACAAAAACTGGGCTCGCGTGACAGGCCGGTTCGGGTCAAAAAAGTAATTTCCATCCACATACCGGCCTACATAGATCTCTTCTTCTGCCAGGCGGATGGCTGCCTTATGGGCGGGGTTCCCATCCATGTCGGCGTAGGTCACTTGGGTATCCGGTTTGTCAATGCGCAGTTTGATGGTAGCTTCCGGGGAGGCGTTGCCTGCAGAGTCAATGGCCACGTAGGTGAAGTGGTCGCTGCCGGTCTTGTTCTCATAGGGGGTGTAAACAAACTGGCTGGATCCATCATCAGCTAAAGTTACCGCCCCGCGGGCAGGGGTGGAGGTAAGCTGAAAGGTGAGGGTGTCCCCTTCGCCATCCACCGCATCAAAGTAACCGGTGATAGCTACGTTTTTATAGGTGGAAAGCTCCATGTTTCGGGCTACGGGAGGCTGATTCTCCTGTTCCAGAAGATAGAGAGTCACCGTCACCTGCCCACCCTGCTGCCCAGAGGCAAAGGTGGGAGTAAAGGCAAACGTGGTGGTAGTAAGGGTGGGAGACTGAGAACTTTGGAAACGAAGACCGTTCAGGGCGGATACATCCACAGCACATCCGGCCTCCAGGGGTTCGCTGCCCATGCACAGTACGCCCGCACCAGCATCGGGGAGGACATCCAGCGTGATCTGTACCAGGGGATCGGCGCTTTTATCATTTACGCCGAATTCTTCCGGAGTGAAGGAAATCACGGAGCCGATCATACCGTTTTTGGAAAAGTCTTGTAGGGCAGAGGACTCCTTCTTGCTGTTCCAGAAAAAAGCTGAGGCGGGCAGGGTAAGAGACAAAGCCATCGTCAAGGCCAGAAAGGGAAGCACGGCCCGGCGAAGTGAGCGGGATGGATTCATAGAAATACCTCCTTTTACAAATGGATGTATCCCTAGTGTTTTCTTCCCGAGAAAAAATATGCGAAAAAAAGCCGCCTTTCAAAGGCGGCTTTTTGCTCATTGAAACATCTGGGAGGACAGATACCGGTCTCCGGAGTCGGGCAGGATGGCAACAATGGTTTTGCCTGCATATTCCGGCTGCTTTGCCAGCTCGCCTGCTGCCCACAGGGCAGCGCCGGAGGAGATGCCCACCAGCACGCCCTCATGCCGGACGATCTCTCTCCCCATTTGGAAGGCATCCGCATCGGCAACCCGGATCACCTGGTCGTATACGGTGCGGTCCAAAGCCTTGGGGATGAAGTTGGCCCCGATGCCCTGAAGATCGTGGGGGCCGGCCTGGCCGCCGGAGAGGAGGGGAGAGGTGTCGGGCTCCACTGCAAAGACCCGCAGGGCAGGGTTTTGTTCCTTCAGGTAGCGGCCCGCTCCCGACAGAGTCCCGCCGGTGCCCACGCCTGCCACCAGAATATCCACCGTTCCGTCCGTGTCCTGCCAAATTTCAGGGCCAGTGGTGCGGTAGTGGGCCTCAGGACCGGCAGGGTTTTCAAACTGCTGGGGGATGAAGCTGCCGGGAATGGAGTCCCGAAGCTCCTCAGCCTTTTCCACGGCTCCCTGCATTCCCAGATTACCTGGGGTGAGCACAAGCTGTGCCCCGTAGGCGGAGAGCATGGCCCGCCGCTCGGCGCTCATGGAGTCGGGCATGGTGAGGATGACCCGATAGCCACGGGCGGCACCCATCATGGCAAGGCCGATGCCTGTGTTGCCTGAGGTGGGCTCAATGATCGTGCCGCCGGGCTTCAAGGCCCCCTGGGCTTCGGCAGCGTTGACCATGTAGAGAGCCAGACGGTCTTTCGCGGAACCGGCGGGATTAAGATATTCCAGCTTGGCCAGAACCGTTGCCTTCCAGTCTAACCGTTTTTCCAGGTGAGACAGGCGCAGCAGCGGTGTGCCTCCGATGAGCTGTTCCACACTGGTGTAAATGTGAGACATGAGGATCATCCTTTCCGGGTAAAGTATGTAACCTCATCATACCCGGAAGAAAAAACCTTGTCAACCGCGTGGGAAGGAATGTTTCCCGCCGGAGCCAAAGACATGACGGAGACCTCAAAGGCAGTGCGCTGCTGAAGCTGTCCGTCTACCTCCTTGTTATAGTGGCGGCTTTGCAGCCGTCCAGCCAGGCTGAGCCGGTCACCCACCTCCATACCGGCACATTTATGGGCCAGGCTCCCCCAGGCAATGCAAGGCAGATAGTCTGCCCGACCATACCGGCGGTTGACCGCAAGGATCATGTCACAGATGGTGCGCCCCAGAGGGGTGGCCCGAAGGGCGGGAGGCTTACATAACGTTCCGGACAGGAGCAAGCGGTTTTCATCTTCCCCATCCTCTTGGGTCAGCAGCTTGGCAAAGACACTGACCACCAGTTTGCTGCCGACCCCGCTGCGGTTATTAAAGGTACGCACTTCCCCGGAAACCGTCAAAGGTGCTTCCGGACGCAGGTCCAATCCCTCCAACAGAGGGGCGGCGGCAATCACGTTGAGACAGTCCTCTGCGCCAGACAGTCGGGAAACCGTAAGGGGGAGGAGAAAATATTGGGTGGCATGATTGACATGGGAGGGAGAGGGCGGAGCGGAGAGCCTTCCCCGAAGAAAAATTTTGTTTTCATTCCAGCCGTTCTGCATGGAAGCAACACTCCTATCGTTTGTTGGTTCCATCCTATGCGGGGAATGACGGGGGTATGTCCAAAAAATGTGGGTGCGGCTGGATGCAAAAACACGGGCTGCCTGCAGCAGCCCGTGTTGTGGGAAAGAAAATCGACTGTAGGAAAGGCGTTATCGGCCAAAGCCACCGCCCCGGCCGCCGCCGAAGCCGCCGCCCCGGCCGCCGCTGAAGCCACCGCCCCGGCCACCGCCGAAGCCGCCGCCCCGGCCGCCGCCGAAGCCACCACCCCGGCTGCCGCCGAAGCCGCCGCCGCGGGGACCGCTGGAAAAACCGCCGCCGCGGCTACCGCTGGAGAAGCCTCCGCCTCTGGGGCCAGAGAAGCCGCCAAATCCGCCGAAACCTCCGCCTGGTCCGCGAGGACCACCGGGAGGCGGCGGGGGCGGGGGTCTGTGCCAACGCCGACGGTACCAGAAAGAACCTGGCGCGTGCCAGAAGAGGATGGGCCGGAACATGACCGGGGGATTTACCACGCCAAAGTAACGGCTGCGGTAGGTGGTGTAGCGAATGGAGTCAATGAGGGAAGCAACGATGAGCAGCGCTGCTACCAGCATGACGATCCCGACCAAGGCTCGGGAAGGGGCAACGGAATAGGCAGAGTTGGTGTTGTCCAGATAGCCCAGGCCAAATTCAGACACATAGTATTCGTTGATATTCTGGAATAGATTCAAAATCCCATCGCCATAGTTCTGGTTCATCACGTAGGCGTAGAGATAGCTGCTCATGTAGGAGGTGATTTGGCTGTCACTCATGGGATAATCCGGGCCCACCGCAAGGTAGCTGTTGCCGCTGTCTGCGTCCACCACCAGAACTCCATCTGCACTGGCCAACTCCATACGGGTGCCCAGGTCGTAGGCATAGTCCTCCACAGTCCCGTCCACCTGGTTTACCACCGCTACGGCAATGAGACTGTCATAGCGCTGGACCCAGTTGGCGTTATAGAGGCTGATGCGCTCTTCTTCTGTGGAAGAGAGGGCTCCGGCCTCATCCATGATATATTGGTTATATTGGCTGGTGGACAGCGTGTTGTCCAGTCCCAACTCTTTGGGGCTTGTGGCAGCGGGGCCCTGTCCCTTGAATTGTCCAATGGCGACCGCGCCTACGATCATGGCCAGGGACAATACTGCGGCCACCCAGGTTTTACGGAAAAATTTCATAGTTTTAACCCTTTAACTCCAGCAGCTTCTGCTTCAGCTCACCCTCGATGCGGCCCAGCTCCGCTTCGGCCTCTTTCCGCTTCTGGGCCCCTTCGGTCTGGATCTTCATCACCTCATCCAGGGTAGTGATCAGCTGCTGATTGGTGTGCTGGAGGGTCTCGATCGACACCACGCTGCGCTCAGCCTCACGGGCAGTCTCAATGGTACCCATCTTCAGCATATCGGCATTCTTCTTCAAAAGCTCATTGGTCATGTCGGTGACGGCGGTCTGGGCAGCGGTAGCCTGGCGGCCGTGCTCCAGACCGAGAGCAAGCACCATCTGACTCTTCCACAGAGGAATGGTGTTCACAAGAGAAGACTGGATCTTCTCCAGCATCTGGGTATCATTATTTTGCAGAAGACGGGTCTGAGGGCCCATCTGAATCGAAATCATCCGGGTCAGTTCCAGGTCGTGAAGCTTTTTCTCAAACCGGGCGCAGAGATTGGCAAAATCGTTGTAAGCCTGGGCGTCCTCCTGGGCACCGGTCTCCTCAGCCTTCTTCTTCAGCTCGGCCAGATCATGGGTGCGCAGATACTCCAGACGCTTCTTACCGGCCAGGATATACATGGTGAGCTCTTTATAATACTTGGTGTTGAGCTCATACATCTGGTCGAACATGGCGATGTCTTTCATCAGGGTGACCTGGTGGTTTTCCAGCACCTTGACAATCTTGTCCACATTGGTCTCGGCCTTGGAATAGCTGGCCTTCATGGCCTCCAGCTCATTTTTCTTCTTCTGGAAGAAGCCGAAGATGCCGCCCTTTTTCTCCTCGTCGTCCCCAAAATTCTTCAGCTCGACCACCAGGGAGGACAGAGCCTCGCCCACCTCGCCCAGGTCCTTGGTCTTTACGTTGTTCAGGGCGCTTTCTGAGAATGCGGCAATATTCTTCTGAGCAGCGGCGCCGTACTGGAGCACCAGGTTGGAGTCAGTGACGTCGATCTTCTGGGAAAACTCCTCCACCATTTTCCGCTCGGCCTCAGTGAGCATAGACTCGTCCAGTTTTACGGCGTTGGCGTCCCGCTTAGCCTGCAGAGCGGCCTGCTCCTCAGCATTGGCGGTGTCGGCGGCCGGGGCGGGGTCCAGAGTCAGCTCCGGAGCGGCGGCCTGGGCGGCGGCGGAGCCGGCGGGGTCCAGGGTAAGTTCCGGGGTCATATTCAGTTCATCGCTCATATGGGGTTCCTCCTATCTTGTTCTTCTGCATATAATCTGGCAAGGCGGTCTTTAAAGCTCTAAATTGATCCCTTCGCGGCCCGTCTTGCTCTGGTTGATGTCCATTCCGGTCAGCCCCTCCTGGGCCAGTAAGTTTTCCATAACGGTAATGTCCGTGGAAATATCCAGAGCTTCTTCGCCAAACAGAGCGTCAAGCTGTTTGTCAAAAGCCTGGCACACGGTGTCCAGCATCTTTTCCACCTTCTCCTTGGTGGCGTCGATGTTGCTGCCTGATACGCCTACGGAGTCCATCCGGTCGTAGGCGTTCAGAAGCTTCAAAGTGGTAGGCAGGTAGTAGTCCAGAAAACGCCGGATCTGGGGCTGCTTTTTCGGCTGCTGGATCACTTGGTCCAAGATTTTTCCGGTGACCTCCTCCAGATGATCGATCTGGGCAGAGATCTTCTCGTCCAGAATGGCATCGTTGAGACGGCGCATCTCGGAGATGGCCCGAGCCCGCTCCTTTTGGAGAGCGGCCACCTGAGGATCCTTGGACAGGGCCTCCTCTTCGGCCTTCTTCTGCTGGGCTTCGGCCTTTTCCTGTTCCTTAGCCTTTTCTTGGGCGGCCTTCTTCTGGTCCTCACGAGTCTGGTAGACCTTATCTGGGAAGATGGCCTTTCCAATGATGAATACCAGCAGTGACGCCCCAGCGCATAGGATATAGTGGAATGGGGCGTACAGGGGGAACAGAAGGGCATATAGGAGCCACGTCAGTCCCACCAGATAGATGGGAATGACGGAAACTTTTTTGTGGGTCTTCATTCCGATACCTCCCGGATTGCGTTACTTGGCTTATTCTACCTCCTGGGACAGGGAAGTGTCAAGAATTTAGGGCAGTGTTTACAAAAAGGGCAAAGAGGGAGTATAATGTTAGCTATGAAATGAGACAGGCAGAAAGGAGTTTTCCATGAAGACTGGCTTGGTATTGGAGGGAGGAGCCCTCCGCGCTATTTTTTCCAGCGGGGTGTGCGATGCCCTTTTGGACGGGACCATTATGACAGACTATGTGGTTGGTGTCTCCGCGGGCATTGCCTATGGTGTAAGCTATGTGTCCAAGCAGCCCCGGCGGAATCTGGAGGTAGTGACCCGTTATGCCCCGGATAAGCGTTACATGGGGATGAACAATCTGATGGATAAGAGTAACCGCAGCTATTTTGGCCTGAAATTTGCCTATGATACCATCCCCAACGAGCTGATTCCCTTTGATTATGATACCTTTGCGGCGTATCCCGGCGAGGTAGAGGCAGTGGTAACCAATCTCAACACAGGAAAGGCGGACTATCTGCCGGTACCTCGGAAAGACAAAGAGTCGCTGCTGCTGCAGGCCAGCTGTGCCATGCCGCTGCTGTTTCCGATTTACCGGATTAATGACCAGCCCTATCTGGATGGCGGTGCAGCTGACTCCATTCCATGGCAGCGAGCCCTGGACAAAGGGTGCCAGCGGGTCATCGTAGTGCTGACACGGCCCAGAGAGTACCGGCGTAAGCCGGATCAGATGATCCGGCTGATTCGAAAGCAGTACCAGGAATATCCAAAGTTTGTCGCGGCTATGGAAACCCGTGCCCAGCGGTATAATGAGAATCGGGAGCAGCTATTTGAGTTGGAACGTGAGGGAAAACTCCTGGTGATCGCTCCAAAATCAACCCTGGGAGTGGGGCGGATTGAGCGGGACACGGAGAAGTTGCGCCTGTTGTGGGCGGAAGGATATCAGATGACGGTGGAGCGTATGGACGAGATCAAGGACTATCTGGGTCATTGATCCGTTCAGAAGGCTCACAGCTACGCTCGGGCTGGAGCGAGAAAAGGGCCAGTGTGTCCCCCACCAGAGTAAAAAAAGCGGCCAGGCGGGCGAGCTCCTCGGAACTTTTCCCCTGGGCCAGAGCGGAGGAAAGGGCTGTGGCTGCGGCGAGCAGCTGTCCGGAGTCCGCACAATGGAATGAAAGCATAAAAACACCTCCACTCCAGTTTATGAGGGTGGAGGGAGAGCGTGTGGAGGATCGAATATGAAAATTGTAGTCATCGACGGCCAGGGGGGGCGGTTGGGCAAGCTGCTGGTGGAGGGAGTGCGTGCCCGCCTGCCTCAGGCAAGTATTTATGCCATCGGCACCAACGCCCTGGCTACCGCTGCCATGCTCAAGGCAGGGGCTGATTTTGGAGCTACGGGGGAAAACCCGGTGATCCGGGCGGTAGCGGATGCGGATGGAGTGCTGGGGCCGGTGGGCATTGTGGTGGCGAATGCCATTCTGGGAGAGGTAACGCCTGCTATGTCTGAGGCGGTGGGCAGTTGCAGAGGAAAAAAGTATTTGGTGCCTATGAATAGCTGTGGCGTTATGGTGGCAGGCGTGGCGGAAAAGCCGCTCAATGCTTATGTGACAGAGGCTGTGGAGGCCCTTGCAATGGCACTGGAATGTGGAGCAAAGCCCGCTTCTTTTTGAGTGCGGGGGAGGAAACTGCCCAAATTGAATTGACTTTTGAATCAGCATTGTGTATGATAAAGAACAGCACTATAAAATGGGAGAACAGTGACAGAGGCTCACTCAGCTTCTCTTCGTGGAGAAGAGGGCTAATGTGGGTCTTATAGTCTGGCTGCAGGGTGCGAGTTTCCGTGGCTTGTGTCAGTAAAATGGAATATGCACCTGTGATGGAATTGGTAGACATGGGAGACTTAGGCGCTGTCACCTTGCGGAAGAAGTTTTTGGAAAAATAGCGGCAGGGCGTCCCTGCCACTTATATGTGCGGGCATGATGGAATTGGTAGACATGCGAGATTTAGGTGCTGTCACCTCAGTGAAGAATTTCCGTTCCATTTCCGGTGCCCGCGATCTTTTAAAACAGAATATGCGCCTGTGATGGAATTGGTAGACATGCGAGATTTAGGTGCTGTCACCTTAGTGAAGAATTACCGTTCCATTTCCGGTGCCCGCGATCTTTAAAACTAAATATGCGCCTGTGATGGAATTGGTAGACATGCGAGATTTAGGTTCTCGTGCAGCGATGCGTGTGGGTTCGAGTCCCTTCAGGCGCACCACTTTTAAGGAGCAAGCAATTGAAGCTTGCTCCTTTTTATAGAAATTATTGAGTATTAGAATTGGAAATAGTAGCATGAATTCTGTCAGAGTTTTATCATGCTGGAAATTCCATTTGCAGAGCTTGTCGAAAAAACAACCTGATGGTATAATAATCCAAAATGCTGACAGGGAGTCGAAGGTTTTGCAAGAACGATATTGGCGACAAATTACACAATTTAAATTTGAATTGTGCTATTTGGCAAACCATTTTGCTGAATATGTAAAAATAAATAGAGAGATTAAAATTGGTGTTGCTGTGGCCTCCTCAAGCGCAATAGCCGCCTGGGCCATTTGGACTGAGTTGAGTTTCGTTTGGGGACTAATAATTGTGGTTGGACAGGTAGTAAGTGCTATCAATGAGGTTTTGCCGTATCAACAAAGAATTAAGGACATTGCTGAGATGCAGTCTCGATTAAATGCGATTTATATCCCAGCTGAACAAAAATGGTTTGATGTTTCTAATGGATATTTATCTGAACCGGAAATAAATGACCTTTATTATCAGCAGTTGAAAGAATGGGAGGAGATAGATCAAGAGTATTTTACTACGGATGCGCTACCCAAGAATGATCGCTGTGCTACATTGGCTGAGGATGAGAAAAACCGGTATTTTAAAAATAGATTTGGAGTGGGGGATTAAGATGGGAAATAGTAAGCCTGGAGGGAAAATTGTAACAAACGACGGCACCAGAGGGAGCCAAATTCCAACACAAAAAAGTCCACCTCCAATGCCACCTGTTAAACCGCCTAAAGCAAAAAAATAAACACATAGCTATTGCTGTTATTTTGAAGTTGGATGCTTTCTCATTTTTAGCTGAGTTATCAAAATTTCGTCTATTTCTTGTTCTACTGTTTGAATCAGACCTTGAAGGGTACAAATGTGGGCGTCGAGGACCGGTTTCCTCAACGCCCACTTTTTTGCATTTTCACAAGTTCCTCCCGCTCTTTGACGCGACTGTCCCGAACCGCCGTGAGATACTCCCACACCATAGCATCCAAGGTTTCCTCGTGAATCCGGTGGGAGCTGCAATAGCTTTTTCCACTTCGGTTGTAGCCCTTGCAGACATACTCCACACGCCGCTTGCCGTTCCAGTAACGAATCATGGGAATGAATACATTACCGCACTCCTGGCACCGGAGCAGCCCGGCATAGCGGTGCTTGGAGCGGTTTCCGTTGGCTGGCCGGGCCTGCTCTTTCAGTCTTTGCTGAGCCTGCTTCCATACATCTGGTTCCACGATAACCGGGAAGAAGTTTTCGTGGCGATACCATTCCGTCTGTTCCAATCGTTTTGCCTTGCCATCCTGGGTTTCTGACCGATGGTTAATAAGAACCCCGGTATAGGACTCTTCTGTCAGCACATTTTTGACACTGGCATATGTCCAGAGATAGCGATTATCTCTGGTTTTATACGCGGCCCGCACTTCTCGACCACACTGTTCGGCCCGAATTTGCGCCGGTGTCTTTCGGCCCAACTCATTGAGTCTGCGGGAGATCTCCTTCTGTCCAAAGCCCTGTAAGTACAGAGAATAAATCATCCGAACGGTTTCTACTGCCTCTGGGTGGAGCTGAACCGTGTTAGTGTTGCGATCTTTCCAGTAACCAAAGGGAGGGGTAATCACGATGCCCTCCCGCTGCTTTTGCCGGTAACCAGACCGGATCTTTTTCCCGATATCTCTGGCGTAGTAGTCGTTCATCAGGCCACGGACACCGATGACCAGATCGTCCTCCTCCGAGGCGGTGTCCAGCCCTTCTGTGACGGAGATCACCCGAACCCCGCGTTCCCGCAGGTAATCGATAAACAGGGCCGTCTGTGTCCTGTGCCGCCCCAGGCGGGAGAGATCCTTGACGAGGACAGCATCTAGCCTGCCGGCATCCACAGCCGCCGTGAGCTCATCCAGCCCACGGCGGCTGAAGTTCATACCGCTGGCATTATCATCAGAAGACTGTCCCATGATCTGATACCCCTGCCGCTCTGCAAAGGTTAGACAGATCTCCTGCTGATTCAGCAGGGAATTCATTTCGCAATCGTCATCATTGGATAATCTGGAATAAATCCACACCCTCATATTACTCACTCATTTTCATGTAAACTGTTTGGAATGACATCATTCAGAAGTTCAAAACCGTAGCTGTGAGGAACCCAGCATTCTGTTTGTTCTCCATTTTCATAGATGTCCAGATGGTCCCGAAAGGGAGCTTTTAGACAGATATCCAGAGATAGTTTTCCATCTTCCTCGTGGACATAGATTTTGTCCACCAGCAGGCGCAGATGGGCTTCACTTAGGTGTCTCTCTTTCAAAATATCATCCATCATACTGATGTCCCACTTCAGCTTAGCCTGCCGGCTGCGCAGAGTTTCCTCAATATTTTTCAGTTCTTCAATCTGCTTTTGGGCCGCTGCGATCTCGGCTTCGCGTTTCTGGATCATCCGGTCATAGCGCTCGGTGTTGGCTTTATCCCGAATCCGTTCCATCAAGATGGCCTCCATTTCTTCCTCCAGCATGGTGATTCGCTCCTTCTGCTTTTTAATCTGGGTGGTAGCGGCACTGGCCTTTGGCTGCCATTGGTCAATCAGCTGCTCCATAGCCTGGAAGTTTTCCTCATACATTGCCTTGGTCTGCATGAGTTCCTTGGTGATGAGCTCATCCAGGATACGCTCATCCACCGTGTGGGAGGAGCAGTATTCCTTCCCATATCTGTGATAGGTATCACAGGAATACTCCACCCGCTCCCCACTTTTCGTATGGATTCGTTTTCCCACAAAGGAGCGGCCGCAGTCCTCACAGCGCAGGAGGCCTCCATACCGCAGGATACTCTGATTAGCTCCGGCCCGGACATTTCGCTCTTTCCTTTCCGCCAGCAGTACCTGAGCCTGCTCCCAGATTTCTCTGGATACAATGGGCGGGAAGAAGTTCTCGTGCCGGAACTGCTCCTCAGGCTCAGTGAAACGGAAGGTCTTGTTGATTTTGTTGCGCTCACTTTTGTGGCAAATCAGCGTACCGATAAGATGAGCGACCGGATCATCCGGGAATTGATGGGGCTTGGTTAATCATCGTCAAACAGGTCATCCACCTGGATCTTATATCCTCCATCCGGTTCCGGTTTCCCATACATTTGTGCCTCCCGCATGCGATTAAGTACAATAAGCTCCAGCATCTTGTCCTCTCTCCGCCGGAGCAGAATGCCCCGAACCTTCCGAACCAGGGAAACTACCCAGGACAGGACTACCACCGCCAGCAGCACATACCAGATGACGTTGGCCAGAGTCTGATTGGCATAATACCATTCATGGAACACGGTGGGGACAATCAGCGCATAAAGCAGTGGAATGGTCAGGCGAAACACGGCTGCCAACCGGAACACAATGGAGAGAAAAATCATTACAATCCCGAGCATCAAGTATGCCATACGCTCCACTCCCTTTTTAAGTTGAGCAAATGGTACCATAGCCAGACAGGCTTTGCAACGGTCTGTCCATGAAAACCAAGCAGAAATGTAGGAGGTGAGACCTTGGAGGTCCGCATCAATAAAGAGGTACGGAATTATCAGGAAAGCCTATTCTTCGGCCTGTCCCTGCGGCAATTTTTGTTTGCCCTTCTGGCCGTTCTGGTGGCGCTGGCCGTGTACTTTTGCCTGCGTCCGGTGCTTGGGACAGGCGAGATCGGCTGGGTGTGTATCCTGGCCGCGTTTCCCTTTGCCCTGGGCGGTTTTTTCACCTACAACGGCATGACCCTGGAACGCTTTCTCATGGCTTATATCCGCTCAGAATTTCTCATGCCCAAACGGCTCTTATTCCGAACGGAGGATCTCTATGTCAAACTTATGGAACACACATCAATAAAGGAGGCCATCCGCCTTGATTAAGACCCTTCAAAACACACTGAAGCAGGACAAAGAGCACCTTTCGGTACCCAAGTCCGTACAGGATACCATCCCCATCCGCCGCCTCTGGCCGGATGGGCTTTTTCAGTTTGGCGGGAAATTCTCAAAAACCGTCCGCTTTTCCGACATCAATTACGCCATCGCTTCCAAAGAGGACAAGACGTCCATGTTCCTGGGCTACTCGGAACTGCTCAATGCCCTGGACACCGGCTCTACCACCAAAATTACCATCAACAACAAGCGGCTCAACCGCTGCAACTTTGAGCAGGAGATCCTGATCCCGCCCCAGGGGGATCATCTGGACGGAGGCCGTTCGGAGTACAACGCCATGCTGCTGGACAAGGTCACCGACTCCTCCAACAGCATGGTGCAGGAGCGATATGTCACAGTATCCGCCCATAAGAAAACGCCCGAGGAGGCACGCACCTTCTTTGACCGGGTCATGAATGATGCGACCACCCGGCTCAATCACCTGGATTCCCACTGTGAGGAGTTGGACGCGGTGGAGCGGCTGCGTGTGCTCCACGACTTTTACCGAGTAGGCGAGGAGTCCCGGTTCCATATCGACCTGCGGGAGTGCATGAAAACAGGGCGCTCCTTCAAGGACACCATCTGCCCGGACAGCATGGAGTTTCGGAAGGATCACTTTATCCTGGGCAATAAATATGGCCGGGCCATGTTCCTCAAGGAGTATGCCAGCTACATCAAGGACTCCATGATCAATGAACTCACCAGCCTGAACCGCACCATGATGCTGTCCATCGACGTGATCCCTGTCCCCACCGATGAGGCCGTGCGTGAGATGCAGAACCGCCTGCTGGGGGTGGAGACCAACGTCACCAACTGGCAGCGGCGGCAGAACAGCAACAACAACTTCTCCGCGGTGGTGCCCTACGACCTGGAGCAGCAGCGGAAAGAGACGCGGGAAATGCTGGATGATCTGACCACACGGGATCAGCGGATGATGTTTGCTGTGGTGACTCTGGTGCATTTGGCCGACAGCAAGGAGGAGCTGGACAGCGACACAGAGACTCTCCAGTCCATCGCACGCAAGCATCTGTGCCAGCTGACCACTCTGAACTGGCAGCAGGACGCGGGCCTTGTCACCGCCCTCCCCATAGGACTGCGGCGGATCGACGCCCTGCGTACCCTGACCACCGAAGCCCTGGCCGTCCTCATGCCCTTCAAAGCCCAGGAGATCCGGGACCGGGGCGGCATTTACTACGGCCAGAATGTCATCAGCAAAAATCTCATCATTGCCGACCGCAAGCAGCTCCTCAACGGCAACGGATTTGTTCTGGGCGTGTCCGGCTCCGGTAAATCCTTTACCGCCAAGCGGGAGATCACCGCCCTGGCCCTCTCTACCCAGGATGACATCCTGATCATCGATCCGGAGTCGGAATACCGTCCTCTGGTAGAAGGACTGGGTGGCGAGGTGGTGGAGATCTCGGCCACCTCCAGCAACCACATCAACGCCATGGACATGGAGCAGGGCTACGGCGAGGGGGAAAACCCCGTGGTGCTGAAATCGGAGTTCCTGCTTTCTCTCTGTGAGCAGTCTGTGGGGGCCGGAAAACTGTCTGCCAAGGAAAAGTCCATCATCGACCGCTGTACGGCACAGTGCTACCACGACTATGTGCGGGACGGCTGCCGGGGCCAGGCCCCCACGCTCCAGGACTTCCACGCCGAACTGCTGCGCCAGCCGGAGGCCGAGGCGCGGGACGTGGCTCTGGCACTGGAACTGTTCACGGAGGGCAGTCTCAACACCTTTGCCAAACCCACCAATGTAGACATGAGCTCACGCATCGCCTGCTATGATATCCGGAAGCTGGGCAAACAGCTGCTCTCCATGGGCATGCTGGTAATCCTGGACAGCTTTCTCAACCGGATCACCCGCAACCGCCGACTGGGGCGGAATACCTGGATCTATATCGATGAGATCTATCTGCTGTTCCAGCATGAGTACAGCGCCAACTTTCTGTTCACCCTTTGGAAGCGGGTGCGGAAGTACGGTGCCTGCTGTACCGGCCTGACTCAGAATGTGGACGATCTGCTCCAGTCCCACACAGCCCGAACCATGCTGGCCAACAGCGAGTTCCTGGTCATGCTCAACCAGGCCAGCACCGACAGGCTGGAGCTGGCCCGGCTGCTGAATATCTCCGACAACCAGCTCTCCTACATCACCAATGTGGACTTTGGACGGGGCCTCATCAAGTGCGGCAGCGCCATTGTGCCCTTCATGGACAATTTCCCCCGTCATACGCAGCTCTATAAACTGATGACCACCAAGCCCTCTGACTTGGCCGCGTAATAAAACCAGGGAGGGGCCAAGGCCCCTCCCTGCTGGATCGAGGTGAGATACATCGATAAGATCAAAGAAAAGCCCCAGGTACAGCACACTTTGAAAGAGCGGGTCAAGTCCGCGCCGAAAGAGTTGATCCGCAGAGGGCTGGATGACGGCACAGAGCGCCTGCGGGGCCAGCTGCGGGACACGGCCCAGCACGGCCAGCGGGATAACTTTGGCGGCGACCAGCTGGGCGATGCCGAGGTGGGCGGTGTCAAACGGGTGGAGCAGCTGGCTGAGCGCCTGCTGGGGAAACGGAAGAAAGGTGCAAAGCACACCCCGGATACAGGCCCGGACGGATACCCTGACCGTCACGATCCGCCAGGAGCAGCAAAGCCAAGATATGACGGCACTCGGTCTCCAAAAGGCCGCCTTCACGGGAAGGAAGCGGGAGATCCGCTCCGGGCGCAGAGTGCGGGCAGAAGCCGCCCCCAGCCGCAGTCCGCACTCCGAACGCCTCAAAAAAGAAATATCAAGACCAAGGACGCCTATCTGAAGATATAAGCTGACCCCGCACCTGCTACACCGCCAAGTGCCTTGCAGCAGGAAAAAGCGTCCTTTATGCGGGAGCGCCAGGGCAACCTTCTCCGCAGCGGGAAACTGGAGCGGCGCTTGCCTGTGAGAGAGGACGGCCCCATGGCAGCTCCTCCCTCGGGAAAACGGCCACAAGGTATAGAGGCCCGCAAGCAGCTGCGGCAGGTGTCCGGGCAGACAGGTGGTTCTCATGTGCAGCCCAAGCCTCATGCGGAGGTCTCCAGGCAGGCTATGGGCAGCACCGCAAAGACGGCAGTAAAAGAACGAGGTGTGCCGGTCAAATCGGCTGGCCATCCCATTCGCAAAACAGCTGGAATTGGAAAGCCGGGTGGGAAACCGCCTGTAAGAGCGTTTCCGGCACGACAGGCTCGCCGTGCGGCGGAGGCGGGAGCCAGACTGGCACGAACCCAAAAGGCCGCAAAGGTGGCCCGTATGACCGCCAGGCAGGCCGCACAGGCGGCAAACCGCGCGCTCCGCGCCGTGATCGCGGCAGCTAAGGCTTTGGCCGCCGCGGCCACAGCAGGCGGTGGGGTGGTAATCGCGGTGGTGGTTGTCATCTGTCTGTGCGGCATCATCCTTGCCTCACCGCTGGGCATCTTTTTTGCCGGGCCTGATGAAACGGCCGGAGCCGTCTCTCCCGCCCAGGCAGTGGCACAGATCAACGGCGAATTGGGAGAGAAGATCTCCAGTATGCAGGCGGAGGGTGGATATGACACGCTGGAGATCCAAGGACAGCCGCCCCCCTGGTCTGATATCCTGACGGTGTTTGCCGCCAAAACGGCGGGCGCTGCTGATGGAACGACCGTGGCAATATTGGATGCGGCCAATGTGGAGGCCCTGCGCACAGTCTTCTGGGACATGACAAAACTTGCCTCCTCCTCCAGAGAGGTGGAACATCCCGCCTCCGGAGACACTCCGGCCTGGACAGAGAAAATACTCACTGTGACGATCACCGCCAGAACACCGGATGATATGCGGGTATTTTATTCTTTCACTGAGGAACAGAACGCGGCGTTGGATGAACTGCTGGCAAACTCCGACATGCTGGCTGCCTTGGCCGGAGATCTCACGATCTCCGACGCCACAGCAAAGAAGCTGTTGGCTGACCTGCCCGCTGATCTGGACCCGGAGCGCCGGGCTGTGGTGGAAACCGCCTGCAGGCTGGTAGGCAAGGTCAACTACTTCTGGGGCGGGAAGTCCCTGGTGATTGGCTGGGACTCCCGCTGGGGACAGCTCACCAAGGTATGGGCAGACGGCAGCTCGACTACCGGAACCTATCTGCCCTACGGGTTAGATTGCAGTGGATTCGTCGATTGGGTATTTTACAATGTCACTGATGGAGAGTACGTCATAGGCCACGGCGGCGGCGCTCACATGCAGCACACCTACTGTACCCCCATCTCTTGGAATGAGGCCCAGCCAGGTGATCTGGTATTCTATCCCGGTGACGAGCATGTGGGGATCGTAGGTGGCAGAGATGAAAGTGGAAACCTGCTCATCATCCACTGTGCGTTCAGTCAAAATAATGTGGTGATCACCGGTCTGGAGGGCTTTACCTCCATTGGACGCCCCTTGTATTACAGGGAATAAAATAAATCTCACGGTGAGACACAATTCCTGTCGGAATGAGGTCTCGCCGTGAGATTTTTTAATCTTCAAACAGTTTAGAGACTGGAATCTCCAGCACTTCCGCAATCTTAAGCATGGTTTCCATGGATACACCGAAAGCCTGGGTGGGGCCTTCAATCTTTTTCACCATCTGTTGCCTTCTTTTCATTTTTCGTAATGCCACGCAAGTGTTAGACCTGTTTATTGGACAGTTATGGTGATAAAATTTTATAGTAGAGAATACCGCTGTTTTGTGCTATCCTGTAAAAAAGTAGAAACCAACATTTTGAGGTCGATGCATGATGAACACAACACCTTATAGCGGATCGTTGACTGCAGAGCAATTCTTATTTTACGAAATTCGAATTGCATCGAAACTTTATTTACAAGGCATCTCGGTTGATGACGCTGCCGTCAAAATAAGAGAGGATAATCTGTTCCAGTACCCAACAGAACGCCAGATTTCTCGGATGGCCAGGGCGTGTTATCGACGTCTGGATGCGCTGAACAACCAGAAGCTTATAAAGGAAATCAGCAGTGCTCCCACGGAGATTGCCAAGCAAATCAACCTCTATGCCATCATGCGGTACAATCGGCTGGTCTGGGATTTTATGATCCAAGTCATAGGCGAAAAGTTCCGTACCCAGGACTACTCTTTTGAGCGAAAAGATCTCAATACCTTCTTCTCCCGTCTCCAGGCTCAGAATGACAGCATAGCGGGTTGGAGCGACAACACGATCAACAAAATCAAAAGTGTTCTGGTGCGCTGCTTAGTTGAAACGGAGTACTTGGATCATCTCAAGAGCACAACACTCAATCCGGTTTTCCTCTGTGAAGAATTGGAGCAAGGGATTTGCGAGAATGATGATACGGAAGTACTTCCGGCATTTAATTGCTTTCGTTGAGGAGGGGCAGAGATTATGCTGAAAGCAGAATTGGATCGGATCAGAGAACGGATCTCTGACCCCAATTTCCTTGAAAATAAGGGGTTGAGTAACGAAGTCGGCATTCATGTCTTTTGTTATGATCCTGCTGATGAATTGGTGGTGCAGGATTACATCCGAAGGATCAAAGACGAATCTGGAACACCGTATCGAATCATTGAATGTGATCTCTATGAGATCTTTCTTCAAGTGCTGGAGGAAAAGCGAGTTTTGAAGTCAACTCCCGCTCTGGAAAGCAAAAAGGGAAAAGACTACTTGCTGCAGCAACTTCAGAAAATTGCTACGCCGGAAGCTCTGCTGGCCAAGATGGACTACAGCCCTCATGTAAAGGGACAGGATGTCTTGTTTATGACAGGTATTGGGAAAATTCATCCTTTCATGCGATCTCATAAGATGCTGGACAGTATGCAGCATCTCTTTGCGGACATTCCGGTGGTAATGTTCTACCCCGGCACTTTCAACGGGCAGACATTGAGCCTCTTTGATGAATTTGTAGACGGAAATTATTATCGGGCGTTTAATCTGCTGTGAGGGAGATTGGTACTATGAAGATACAATCCATGTTTCAAAAAGATATTAACCGTGATATCAATGGCGTCGTTAAGGTTGCCCAGGATGATGAAAAGAGCCTGCATCAGGAATTAAGCGAGTACATCATTACCAAGGAACTGCGCCGCCATTTCCGGACTTTTTTTGATAACTATACCAAAGCCATTGATCAGCCCACGGATAAAATGGGTGTGTGGATCTCCGGCTTTTTTGGAAGCGGTAAATCGCACTTTCTGAAGATGCTTTCCTACCTGCTCTCTAACAAAGAGGTGCAGGAAGTTCCAGCCATTGACTACTTCAAAGATAAATTCGATGACCCTATGATGTACGCCCAGGCGGTCAAATGCGTGTCTATTCCCACAGAATCCATTCTGTTCAATATTGACATTGAAGGACCTATCAACAAGGATAAGACCGCTGTTCTCCGCACCTTTGCCAAGATGTTTTACAATCACTGCGGTTTCTACGGAGATGACCTGAAAATTGCCAAGCTGGAGCGTTTCATTGACCGGCAGGGCAAAACGGAGGAATTCCGGCAGAAGTTCGAAGAAGTCAATGGCGGTCCCTGGGTGGAGACCCGTGACTCCTTCGCTTTCTTTGAGGACGATGTGGTAGAGGTGCTCCAGTCCGTCCTGGGCATGAGCGAGCAGGCTGCCCGCAACTGGTTCAACGGCGAGGAGACCAACGAACTGAGCATCGCCCAGCTGGTGTCCGACATTAAGGAGTATGTTGACAGCAAGGGTGACAAGTTCCGTCTGCTGTTCATGGTGGACGAGGTGGGCCAATACATCGGTGATGACGGCGACCTGATGATCAACCTCCAGTCCCTGGTGGAGGAGCTGGGTGCTAAATGTATGGGCAAGGTCTGGGTCATGGTCACCAGTCAGGAGGCCATTGACTCCGTGGTGAAAATTGCCGGTGACGACTTCTCCAAAATCCAGGGACGCTTCAATACCCGTTTGAGCCTGTCCTCCTCCTCCCTTGGTGTACCCCAAACATCTTAAAAAGCCCATTTGCGCATGCCTTTGCATTGCAAAAAGGGGGAAAGGTACCCTGCACAACGAAATGTGAAACAGGCCCCACTCTGGTGTATAGGGAGGATACGATTGGGGTAATGAGTAGGTCTACAGGTCTGTTACGGCAGGAAACTCTCGAACCGGAGAACTCTCCAGCTCGCCAATGAACTTATAAAAGATACGCACACTTTGCCGAAATGGCTGGTTTCGGTGCGTAGCCTTCTGAGCTCCTTCTGGTAATTCTTTGGGGCCGACTTCTATCCGTCGAACAAATGTCACTAAGGTGTCCCGATCCAATTCCTTGATATGCGTGTACTTATTTGCCAGTTCAAAAAACGCTCGATAGCTTTCCTGTGTCTCATTTACTGAATCAATAACGCTCAGACTGTCGATCGTCTTTTCAAGGCCAGCTGACTCTCGCTGGAGTTCAGAGAGCATCCGTTCCAAACGACTGTCATCGATCTTACCCTCGGCATTGTCCGTATATAGTTTCGTTATGACCTTGTCGATGGTAGATAAACGAGCCTTGGCCTTTTGGAGCTGGAGCTGCTTGACCCTAATCAGATTATCATCACCAGCACGCCGCATAGCCTCTCGAGCCACCGCTTCTTTCTCTTCGGGGCTTAAACTGATGAGTGAATTCAGGTCTTGGCGAACTACTTCAAGTATATCGCTATACTTGATGCGGACACCGACACAGGGAGCCGTAATATCAAGGCGATGACGATTGCAACTGAGGTACCAGTATTTTTCTCGCTCACCTTTATATACGGTTCCGCACGAGCATAGAGCGTGTCCGCATTGTGCGCAAAATGCGATCCCTGAAAAGATACTTCGCCGTACATGATCGTATTGGCGAAAGTCAAAAGCTCCTTTGCCCAAATTGAACTGTGCCAAATCAAACACTTCCTGCGTTATGATCGGTTCATGGGTGTTTTCAGTAACTGCCCATTGATCCTTTGGCACATTCAGTTTTTTCTTCGACTTTACGCTGACTTTCTTGGACTTTCCAAGAAGAGTGTGACCCAAGTAAACTGGGTTTTTAAGAATTCGCTTAACAGTCGTATAATTCCATAAGTCTGACGCTCGTGCTGCTCCGCCTTCTGAGAAGTTCCCTTTATAGAGAACCTTATACTTTAGGGGAGGCATGATGCCGTCGCTATTAAGGTCCATAGCTATTTTCCGACTCGAGTCCCCGTTCGCCGCAGCTTCAAAAACCCGTCGAATAATCGGGGCCGTTTCCTCATCTGGAACCAACCAATTCTTGTTTCGGGGGTCTTTCACATAGCCGTAGGGGGCACATGCGCAATATAAGCCTTTCTCCCTCTTGGCTTTTAAGACCTCTTTGACTTTTCTTGAGCCATCACGAAGGTAAACCTCATTCATGGCAAACTGGAAAGGCGCCATGACGTTTTCCTGCTCGGTATCGAAGTTGTCAGCTACGGTCAGATAGCGAATTCCGTGTTCAGGAAAGTACTGTTCAGCATAATAGCTGGCCTCTCGCATGTCTCTGCCGAGTCGCGAAAGGTCTTTGGTGATTACGATATTTGCTTTGCCTTGCTCTAAGAGCGCAATCATCTCTTGGAATGCCGGACGGTCAAAATTGCCACCGGACCAACCATCATCGATAAAAACGCGAACCAGGAGGATCTCATTCCGTTCACAATAGTCTTGAATGATCATCCTCTGGTTTTTGATGCTGGAGGATTCACCCTCGGCAGCCTCTTCATTAGATAGTCTCAGGTAAGCAAATGCGATTCTACGAATGTCGGTTCTCACATTAACCTCCTTCGACGAACCGACCCACTATAGGATATTATACGGCATCGTCTGTACCTTCGTCAAATGCAGATTTTCCGTTCTTCTCTTTAAGCAGACGGTTTATAATCAAATCTGGAACAGATTGGGTGTCTGAATAGGATCGGTGGACAACATAGGTCGCTTCACCAAGTTTTATTTCACTCATTTGGTTTTCTTCGCCTCCACCGATAGTATTCTCCAGTTTCGGATCCATCATGCGGTTCTCCTTATACATAAACTAAAGAGCTCTTCAGAATAAATGTAGAAAAAGAGGTCCTTTTGACCACCCTACGAGATGAAATAATTCTAACGATTGACTATGCAGGAAGATAGGAAGTAAAAGAGACAGCCCAGTTGCATTTTACTCTGCAACCGGGCTGCTCGCTTTTAATAATCTCTGCGTCTTTGCAATGACTGACCAAATATCCTTTTCAAATTGGATACTACCATGAAATAGCGGAGCCAAAAAGAAAAGGGCCTCCTTTATATTCCTCAAATCCGCATAATCGGTTCGGTTGTCTTGGAGGTGTTGATGTGTTTCATAATATCGGGTCCGTAAATCTTCTGATACGGAATCTGAAGCAAAGTAGGTTGCAATGAGGCCGTCAATAAGTGCTACCTCATCCATCGTAAAGAACATATGATCTCTCCCATCACGCATAATACCAGCATATAGTACCACACAGCTCGCTCAAGTACAAGATGGAATACAGCAAGCACTATCCAGTTAGCTGAACTGGAAGTAATTGTTCTACAACAATACTACAATGAGACCAACAATAGATGCAAATAGCTGCGCTATGCTATAGCCTCTGATACCGCACCGGTATCAGAGGCATTTTTGTTTTTTCAAATTCATGGGTGGTCAAAAGGGTGTCGTTTTCTACATTTATTACGAGAAGCGCATGCGAGGTGTTTTATCTCTTGGCGACTGTAGCTTCTCGCACTATTTACCCAGCGCTGCACCTTGCTACGAAAATAAGTAGCGAGGGCGTGAACCTTGACAAACAGGCTTTCAACGCCTCATGAAAAACCATCGCAGCACAAAAAGCGGCAGGCCAAAACCTGTCGCCGGCCGAAGTATGGTACAGTGGGAATCAGCCTGGTGCCACCACAAAGTACCCCAGCTTTTGCAGTTCGTTCACCATACGGCTGGCCCGTTTGCGCTCACTTTGTTTTCTGCGGATCTCAAAACAGTCTTCGTTGTATGGAGAACCTGTCTTCAACATCGTGTAAATCAGCGCCAGCAGTTTGCGAGCCAAAGCAATCGTTGCACGTTTAGCGCCCTTCCGCTGTTTTATCCTCCAGTACCAACCGGAGAGGTACAAGCTTCGTTTTCCGGAGATGACCCATCCCACCTCGCAGAGCATACTCTTCAGATACGGATTACCTTTGTTAATGTGAGCACTCTTGCGTTTTCCGGCACTCTCGTTGTTACCGGGACTCAAACCAGCCCAGGAGCATATATGCTGGGAATCTGGAAAGGCACTCATATCGGTACCAATCTCCGCGATAATGGCTGCTGCCGCAGTTACATCAATGCCTGGTATGGAGCACAGGAGGCGTAATGCCTCTTCGTGCTTTGTGATCTCTTTCGTAATAGCGTCCTCCACAGTATGGCGGTGCTGTTCAAGCGCTTCCAAGTGCCCAAATATCATGCGAAGAAAGCCGCGCTGGTGCTCCGAGAGCGAACCGTTCAAGGCAATCAGTATTTCGTCGATACGTTTCCGGGTCTGCGTTTTCAGGCACCGGTCCAGAGCTTCCCGCGAAATATTTCCGTATTCCATGAGATGACGGATGATGTTTCGCCCGGAAGCGCCAAATGCGTCCGACAGAAACGCTGTGAAGCGGAAACCGGAGCTTTGCAGAAATTTATCGATGCGATTCTTTTGGGCGGTAATGTCGCGAACGATGCTCTTACGATACCGGGTCAGATGCCGCAGTTCCCGGAAGGTCTTATCTGGGATAAAACTTCCCTTTAGTAATCCGGCACGGAGTAATGTGGCGATCCATTGCGCGTCCCGCATATCCGTTTTACGCCCAGGCACATTCTTCATGTGGCGGGCATTCACGACCAGAATGCTGATCTGCCCATCAAAACATGGCTCCAGCATTTCGTAAATAGGCTGCCAGTAGATCCCGGTGCTCTCCATAGCGACATAGCGGCACTCTGCTTCCAACACCCAATCCCGCAGTTTCCGCATTTCCGGGATAAGTGTGCTGAAGGAGCGAATCTCGATTTCCGGATCGGTGCCTAGCTCACCTTTGGCAAGACAGGCAACGATAACGTCACGATGAATATCCAGTCCCATGGCGCAGGTCAATATGTCTTGCATCAAATCCCTCCCTGAATTATGCAGGCTGGGAATTGCCCGGGTGGGTATCCGAACTTTGCTACTCGTGCTCTTCACTTACGTGACGCAACATAGGCGGAGCGGTCCGGCCATGTAACGGCGCAGAGATCCAAAATGGGCGGGTGCATGCCTATGGGATGCCCAAAAAAATTCTTCCCTGCATGCAGGTGCTGGAATATGACCGTTCGTTTTTGGCTGCCCGGATTTTATTTGACCGCTTCAACGGTAGTATCATTATTTCCGGCGCGTTTGGATTGTTTAAAAAAAGCCTTGTCATTGACGTCGGCGGATATGACACCTCTACCATGGGAGAGGATATGGAATTGGTGGTCAAGCTCCATGTGTTCTGCCGGGAGCATGGGATCCCTTATCGAATCCGCTATGCTACCGACGCCATCTGTTGGACCCAGGCCCCGGAGTCTCTGAAGGACCTGTGCAAACAGCGCCGCCGCTGGCATATCGGCCTGTTTGAGTCGATGAGCCGTCACCGGCACATTTTGGCCAACCCCAAATATGGAATGGTGGGATTTGTTTCGTATCTATATTTCCTGATCTATGAGCTGATGTCTCCCTACATTGAGATTTTTGGCGTTTTCACCGTGATGCTGGCATCTGCTGTGGACCTGCTGAATGTCCCGTTTATGTTTTTGTTCTTTGGGATCTATGTGGTCTATTCTTCCATCTTATCGCTAACGGCATTTTTTGCCCGAATCCACACCATAGATTTGAAACTAACCTTTGCTGACATCCTGAAGGCCATCGGCTTGTGTGCTCTGGAAGTATCTTGCCTGCGGTTTATCCTGGCGTGGGTGCGAGCCACCTCGCTGATTGGATACCGGAAGCGTAAACCTTCCTGGGGAACGATTCAGCGAACAAGAATAAATGTGGAATGATGGAGGTACTATCATGAAAAAAGAAGATTTGAAAACCGGCTTTTGGGGCTATAAAAAATATAGCGTCTACCAGTACATCACAGCGCTTGAAGAGCAGTTCTCTGCCAAACTTTTGGCGCAGAGGGAAGAAGACCGTGCACTTCTGGAGCAAGAACGGCAGCGGGTGCACCAGCTGGAGGAAGAGCTGAACTCCTTGCGCCAGCAGCATGAGGCCTACCGCAATGAGCAAATGCTGATTTCCAATACTCTGATGGAGGCCCGGCGGTATGCGGAAATGCTGAGAGCGGAATCAGAGGAACGGGAGCGGGAGGCAGCGCAGCAATTGGAAGAGGAGGTTGGGAGGCAAAGCAAGCAGCTGCAGCAGTATGCCGAAAACCTGAGCAGTCTGCGGGAACGGCTGCGCTCCATCTTACAGGAGATGGATGACTCAGCTGAGCAGTTATCCACGGAGGTGGAGGACATGCAGACTAAGCTGTCCCATCGGAATATGTCTCTGTTTTGCCGCAAGTCGGAGCAAGCGGTGTGAGGTCAAAGCGGGTGGAAGATACTATTTTGGTCTATGTGGCCGGAAACCCGGATGCCTACCCGTTAGAGTACTACGATTCTGCCTCAGAAACCTACCAGGGGGTCATCCCACAGCTATTCGCGCAGTTTTCCGCCCAGAGCAACTATGAGATCGTCTATTACGCACCAGATAAAAGCGACCAGCGCAGCCACCTGGCCCGGAACCTTCAAGTGGACCTGCTTTCAGGATATGCGGAAGGAGAGGAACTGCCGCCGGAAACAGAGGAAATCGTTTTGTTTCATACACGCTATCAGGGAAACGAACGGTCCTACTACCTCTGCTTCACCAAGGCAGCGCCGGAATCGCTGCGCACAGATCTCCAACAATTCCTTTCCGCGGTATCGCAGGAAGAAATCAGTGGACTGCTGATGGAGTCAGCCGCAGTTGCGCCAAACGCAGATAGTCCCACTGTAGGAATGGGGGCTCTGGTTTTGTGTGCAGCCCTGTTGGCTGGAATCCTGGTGCTGGTTATGTGCCGCCATCGAAGGCAGATCAAAAAGATTCGGCGGGAGCTGGAGTGCGACAGGACCACGGGACTGGGACGGTTTGACGAGCTGAGCCGGGCTTGGTCACAAAAGGTTACGGAGAAAACCCGGATCCTGTATCATCTGATCTATTTTTATTTGGATACCGATCATTTGCACCGGATGGCAGGCGGGCAGGTGACCGAAGAAGTTCTGCGCCATTGTGCGGAGATTCTTCGGGAATATAGCCGCCAGGATGACATTTTGGCCAGAGTGGCAGAGGATGGATTTGTTTTGCTGCGGTTTTCTGAAAACCAAGAGCCAAACAGCGTCTGGATCGCCACGGCGCTGCAAAAAATCCGCGCCTACTGTCCGGAACACAATAAGGCCTTTGAAATTGACATTGCCGCCGGCGTTTATCCCATGTCGATGGGAGGGCAGGATCTGGAAGAAATCCTGTTTCTTGCCGGGCAAGAGGCGCGGCATGCCCTAGCGGTCCGTAAAGACGTTTCGGTTTTTACGGATGAGGCACGAAAGCGGCTTCAGTTAGAGAAAAAACTGCGGGATACCGTAGCACAAGCGCTGGATGGCAATGAGTTTCAACTCTACGTGCAGTTTTATGTGGATGCCAGTACAGATCAAATCGTGGGCGGGGAGGCACTTTCCCGGTGGTTCCATCCAGAACGAGGACTGTTGCTGCCGGGAATGTTTGTTCCTTTCCTGGAGAGGGAAGGACAAATTTCCAAACTGGACTATCACTGCCTGCAATCCGCCTGCCGTTTTTTGCAGACCCTTTGTGACCGGGGAGTACAGGATTTCTTTCTCTCCTGTAACTTTTCCAGAGATACCTTTGCCGCAAGTGATTTTCCTCAGCGCTGCCGGGAAATTCTAAACCAATACCAGTTTCCCAGGGAATTGCTGATTTTTGAACTGACCGAAAGTACGGCTGGACCAGGTTTTTCGCAGATTCGGAGCAATATGCTGCTGCTCAAAGAGTATGGCGTTCGTATTGCCCTGGATGATTTTGGAGAAGGGTTTACCTCCTTTGCTGATCTGCAGGAGTACCCGGCCGATGGAATTAAATTGGACAAGGCATTCATTGATCACGTTCTGACCAAGCCGGGCAATGCCATTGTGCGTGCCATGATTCAGGTAGGACATGAGCTGGGCATTACCATTCTGGCCGAGGGAGTGGAAACTGAGCCTCAGGCTATGGCTTTGCGGGAGGCTCAGTGTGATGTGATTCAGGGATTCCAGTTCCATGCCCCCATCCCAGAGGCAGAGGCCATCGAGAGAATTTTAAAGGCAAAACGGGCAGGGAACCGCTAACGGTCTGCTGTTAATTAACAAGGGGACGCATTGCAGAGAGGTCTTTGAGCAAACAGGATCTGTTTTGAGTGAAAAGAAAAAAGGCCCCCCACCCTTAGCCGGCAAAAGCGGACGGATAAGGGTGGGGAGCCTTTTGTTGTTCTTCGGACCGTCTGGTTTTAGTCCTCCTGCAAAGTGGGTAATAATCTTACGGCTGCCAGATAGTGGAAAGCCGCTGCGAAGATTACACCAAATGCCGCGCCCAGAAACGTATCCGCAATGCGCAGGATCACCGCCCCCTGGAGCCCATAGATCCCAGCGCCCAACATCAGCGCGCCGAAGCAATTCATGGCTGTTTTATACCGGTAGTCCGTGCAAAAGCCCAGACACAGACCTCCCAACGGCCCCATCAGGGAATGAAAGGATTCCGGTGTCACTTGATAGAGCAGGAAGAATGCGCAGCAGCCCGCTGCCACCCCTACCATCCGCTGCCGGAAGCGCACAATGGTACTGCCGGAGTATGGATATTCCGACAGCAGGGAGGCACAGGCAAACCCCATCCACATAAAACGTTCTACTCCAAATACCTGCCCAGCCGTCAGCACCAAGCTTACACCAAGAGCCATGCGCAGCTGCCACAGATAAACCGGCGAGGAGAAATCAAACCGTTTTACGATATGGTGAAAGCGGGTCGTGGTGTGTTGGTGCCGGTGTTTGATCAACAAAAGCGCACCACAGATGAAATAGCCTGCCAGTGCCATAAGTCCGCGGCGCATGAGAGCCTCTCCGGCTACCGGGTTGCCCGTCAGATAAATATAGGCAAAGCTATATAAGCCGCCATTGCCCATTTCAGGCCGCTGGACGGTCATATAGAGCAGGGCAAAAAAGGCGGCAAAGTGCAGTGGAATCAGAAAAATTGGGGGAAGCACCGCCGCCCAGCAGGGGACCAAAACTAAAATGGCCAAAACTGCGGCCAGAGCAGCCAATGAATCGCCAACGCAATACTCAAAATTGACAAAGCGGATTCCCAACATCATGCAGAACAGCGCTACCGCCAACGGGGTGTTGTCAGCGCCGAACAGCCCGGACAACAGGCTGATGAACACGACAGCAAAGGCTACGATCAGCACAGAGCGGACGGCCATGGCAGTCCAGTAATAGGCTTTCTCCCTGTTTGTGCTGCAAAGGGCACTGCTGCGTTTCAAAATAGCAGGGTCCATCTGGAGTGCATCATAAAACTTCATGGTCACGGGTTGTTTCCTGTCCTTTCTCAATGTGTGCGGCAAGCTGATCCGCGTAATACATAAATGCCTCAAAATCCTTCCGGGAACTGCGCCACAAATCGTAAAAAGGCTGCAAAATACGTTCGTACCCCTTTTTCAATTGGACGAGTCCTGTTTCGGTGATGAACAATTGATAGCTGCGTTCGTCTGCAGCCTGCCGCTGTTTGCGGATGCAGTCTTTTTCGTAGAGGGACTTCAGGCAGCGGCTCACGGCCTCTTTTTTCATGCCGCTGTTCTGACTGAGCAGAACGGGTGTGTTTTGTTCTGGATTCAGATACAGGTGGGCCAACAGTTCGCATTCGCTGGCAGTCAAAGCAGAGGCCTGCACGGGCAGCAGGGACCGCATGACCTTTTGGAACTGCTGCTGATAATGCACCATATCGGTCCATTCCATGGCATCACATTCCTCCCATATAGTTAACGATGTTAATTATATAACCGGGCCAGGTGCCTGTCAAGGAGAGAAATGGGGACAGTTTCCAGCGGTAAGATTGGCAGGGAATCATTGGAATGGTGCAGGAGCGGGGCCCCACAATCGTTCTCTCAAAGAAAGCAGCCCTGCACTTTGCATGCAGGGCTGCTGGTTTCATCGGTTCATCGGCACCATGGATATCTTTTTGCTGTCATGATGTTCGGGAAGGGGCAAATATGGCTCTGGCCTTCGTCATATTTTCCCGGATGCGCACCCCAAAGGGACAATTTGGCTCACATCTTCCGCACATCAGGCAATCGTCTGCCGTGGCAGAGAGAGACCAGTAGTGCTGTGCTACGGTCTCCGGTACACAATCCTGCTGGACAGCCAGATCCAGAAATTTGGTCACGGCGGCAATGTCGATGTGGGCCGGACAGGGCTGGCAGTGGTTGCAGTACATGCAACGGCCGGTCATATGGATGGCATTTCCGGCGCTGAAAATAGGAGCGTAGCTTCGTTCCTGTATGGGTGTGTCATAATATTTGACTGCCTCCAGCACCTCATCTACCGTGTGGCAGCCGACGATGACTACCTTGACGCCATTACGGTCCAAACAGTACTGGATACACTGAGGTACTGTCATAGCTACACCGAAGGGAGAGCTTTCCGCCTTCAACAGTGTGCCCGCGCCCAGCGGTTTCATCACGGTAATCGCCACCCCAGAGGCCTCACAGGCGGAGTACAGAGTTTGCCGTGCCTCATCCACCACAAGACCACTTTTTTTCATGCCCTTGAACTCCATCAAGTCATAGATATCGGTCTCAGCGCTCTCCATATCATAGGCGGGATTGATGCTGAACATCAGTACGTCAATGATTCCGCTCTCTACCGCCTTCAGGGCGATGTGAGGGTTGTGGGAACTCATTCCGATGTGGCGGATCACACCGGTTTCCTTCAATTTCTTAGCGTAGGCCAGAATAGGTCCCTCAAAGACGGTGCGGAAGTCCTCCTCGCTGTCCACATAGTGGATCATGCCCACATCGATGTAGTCGGTGTGCAGACGTTCCAGGAGATCTTCAAAGGAACGCCGGGTCTTTTCGATGTCTCGGGTGCGGGTATATTGCCCATCCTCAAAAACCGTGCACAGGTGTCCCTGAATCATAAATTTGTCCCGGCGCCCCTCCAGCGCAAAACCCAGATTACTGCGGGTGGGGGCCTGGGGCATGAAAATATCAATGTAGTTTATGCCCTTTTCCTGCGCCGCATCTATAATGGCGGCGCTCTCCTGGGCAGTCAAACCGTTGAACCACTCGCCGCCCAAACCAATTTCACTGACTCTTAACCCGGTGCGGCCCAATGTCCTGTATTCCATGTTGACCTCCTGTCAGGCTTGTTATCTTGCAAAACCATTAAAATCAGATATACTTGCATTATATCGGTTTGGATTTATCAGAACAAGTACGCACAATTTTCTTAGCAAGTGAACTAAATTTCACTATAGGAGGGGCCTATGGAAAAGATACGAGTGACCTGTGAGATGGAAGTTACCCTAAAAATGATCGGAGGGAAATGTAAGCCTCTGATTCTGGAAAGCCTGATTGAGCACGGCACCCAGCGCTTCAGCCAGCTTCTGCGTACCATTACGCAAGTGTCCCAGCGGACTTTGACCAACCAGCTCCGGGAGCTGGAGAGTGACGGCTTGATTGCGCGCACAGTGTACGCTGAGGTGCCCCCGCGGGTGGAATATTCCATCACCCCGAAAGGACATTCTCTACAGCCGATCCTGGAGCTGATGTGTGAATGGGGCGAAAAAAATATAGATGAACGCTTTGAGCTCACCAATCCCCAATGCACAAAGTAACGGTGTGGGGGAAGAAAAGAGCGTGTTATTTCGGCGGCGTTAGGAGTTTTGATAAAGCATGTCGCAGGTGCGCTGTGTGATGTCAATAGCGGCGGTCATCATCATCATTCCCTATGGCGTAAAAATGGTGGGACAAATGATGATGCGCAGCAGTTCCGCGCTGGGCATTCCCATGGGGTACATGTATTTGTCCATCCCAATCGGCTGTGTTGGAATTGCGGTTCAGTCCGCCTATAACATTTTGGAGCGGATTTTTGGAGGAAAGGAGGAAGAGTCATGGGCGCATTGATCTTTGGAGTCATGTTTTTCCTGATGATTTTAGGGGTACCAATTGCGTTTAGTATCTCTCTTTCTTCTACCGCATATCTGTTAGCTTCCGGCAATAATCTGGTGCTGTTGGCGCAGCGGCTGTTTTTAGGAATGGACTCCTTCGTGCTGCTGGCAGTCCCTCTGTTTGTGCTGACTGGTTATTTGATGGAACAGTGCGGCCTGTCTCAGCGGCTGATTGACTGGGTGGAGTGCATCTTTGGCCGGATTCCCGGCAGCGCCGGAATTGTGACCATCATTTCCTGTGCTATCTTCGCGGCTTTGACCGGTTCCGGACAGGTCACCATTGCAGCCATCGGTGCACTGACTCTTCCGGCCCTGTTAAAAAGCGGCTACAAGAAGGAAACTTCCGTGGGCATGATTGCCTGTGGCGGCGGACTGGGGCCGATCATTCCGCCCAGTGTTGGAATGATCGTCTATGGAACCACCATGAGCTTGAGCATTCCCAAAATGTTTATGGCTGCAATTCTTCCGGGCCTTTTGATGGTGGTTGGATTGTTGATTGTCAATGCCATTATCGTAAAAAAAGATAAAATTGCGGCCAGCACCGTGCGCTATACTGCCAAAGAAAAGGTGCTGCGTACCTGGAAAGCGCTCCCGGCTCTTCTGCTGCCCGTCATTATTCTGGGAGGCATTTACGGGGGAATCTTCACTGCCACAGAGGCTGCGGTCATTGCAGTGATCTACAGTCTCATTGTAGGCGTGGCTCTGCGTGAGATTCACTGGAAAGGCCTTTTAAAGGCGTTTAATGGGACCATCGAGACCTCTGCAATGATTGCACTGATCATCGGAGTATCCAATCTCTTTGGTTGGGAGCTGTCCTTCGAAAAGATTCCGCAGAGCATTGCCGATGCGGTGATTCCGTTTATCAAGAGCCAGAGTACCTATTTGATCGTCCTGTGCTTGATCATGCTGGTTGTGGGTGCTCTCATGGAGACGCTGACTGCCATTGTCATTTTGGCTCCCATTCTGGTCCCCATTGGAACGCAGATGGGCATTGATCCTCTGGTTGTGGGAATGGTATTTTGCCTGACGCTGATTGTCGGCATCGTTACACCTCCCTTTGGCGTCAATCTGTTTGTGGCCAGTTCTGTTATGAACGAACCCTTTGTCAAAGTGGTGAAAGGCGCGGCACCCTTTATCTTGTCCATGCTGATCGTTGTCATTGCTTGCGCGATTTTCCCGTCGATTATTACGCTGTTGCCCAGCATGATGGCGCAAACCTAAGAAAGGGCAAATTAGAATGAAGAAAGAATTTTACAAGCATTATATTTTTTCCGGGACGCCAAAAGAAGTGGGCCAACAGCACGGAGAGGAGCTGCGTGACGTGATTCATGCGCACCTGGAGCGCATTTATGACGACGCAGGTACCATGTCCGATTTAACCCGAGAGCAGGCATTGGAATATACCCGGCAGTTTGAACCCTATGTGGAGAAATATTCTCCCGATTTCACCCAGGAGCTCCAGGGGTTGGCACAGGGTGCCAATCTGACAGCGCAGGAGGCACTTTTGCTGCAGATCCGGCAGGAGGTATCCCATTATAAGCGGTTTGCCGCCCATGGACAGGAGTGTTCCTGTTTTGCGGTTGCTTCATCCTATACTCGGGATGGGAAGGTGTATTCAGGGCAGAACTGTGACCTGATCGGCGATTTTGAGCCTATGATGAACATGGTTACCATGGCAGTAACCGGAAAGCCCAAGGTAATGATGATTTTGCCCGCGGGGCAAATCAGCCACTCGGGCATGAACAGTGAGGGCATGTCTGCCAACTGTACCTTCTTAAATTGCAATGGATGGGGGATGGGTTATCCCCGCTATCTCATGTCGCGGCTGGCCTTGGAACAGTGGACGATGGAGGAGGCGTGTAAAAAGCTGGCGATTCCGGAGCGGTCTTCTCAGCGGAGTATTACGCTGTGCGACGCCAAGGGAACGATGCACATGTTTGAATTTACACACAGTG
The DNA here is from genome assembly GCF_052117285.1 of Lawsonibacter sp. LCP25S3_E2. Classification (NCBI taxonomy): domain Bacteria; kingdom Bacillati; phylum Bacillota; class Clostridia; order Eubacteriales; family Oscillospiraceae; genus Lawsonibacter; species Lawsonibacter sp. LCP25S3_E2. The sequence continues at coordinate 44,922 of NZ_JBQKJL010000011.1, read as the reverse complement.
ATATGGGAGAGCGGTCATGCAGCGGCTATGCCGTACATACCAATCACTTCCTGATTCCGGAGTTAAAACATCTCTCCAGTGCCACTCAATGGGAGCAGCACGATTCGGAGATGCGCCACCAGCGGCTGGAAGAGTTGGTTACCACCAACAAGGGAAATATCGACCATGAGATGCTCAAGAAGTTTTTGGCGGATCATGCCAACGGGAATAATTCCATCTGTGTCCATTCCTGTAAGGAGAATCCCTATCACACCTATGTAGCCATGATCAACAATTTGACGGATCGGGTCATGGAGGTTTGCCGCGGCAATCCTTGTCAGGGCGAATTTGCCATCTATACCTTTTCCGAATAGTTTAGAGACGGGAAAAGGGAGCGCTGCAGTGTAAGGCTGCAGCGCTCTTCTTTTTTGAAAATGGGAGGAAGCGGCACAGTCAGAGCAGTCTTCCAGGCTGGTCTGAATTATCTGTGCAGTGTTCATATCCCTCGTGTTTCTCATTGCCATTACCAGCCTGTTTCTTATGGCTTTTGTGATAGAAGGCCAAAGCTTGTTCAGAAGAGGCATCTTTCGGCTCATGGGGATGATCGCGCTTGTTCGCTGCCTGCAATTTCTGAATGCCATTATGAGAAAGGGGGAAGAAAGCCCTTCGCCTAAAACGGGATTGAAGAAATTTCCTGAACTCACTATAATAAAAGATAGCGCTTCGGTTGAGCGCAAAAGGACAACTACAGGCGGAGGAAATGTTCTAAAGTGCCTGAGTCAGCAGAAGGAGGATACCATGGAATCAAAGGAAACTTCCCCAAAACGTTTTTATCTCAAATGGCCCTGGAATGTGCTGGTTTACATCGCTCTGGTGGTGCTGCTGCGCATTTTTGCCATTCCGGTGATCCTCCTCATCATGTGGTGGAACAAAAAGCAGCAGCCGAACGGACCGGAGGAGGGCTACTGCCTCCAGCGTACACGGGGACGGCTTACCGGGCTGATCTGGGCAGCTCTTTTCCTGGTGGGGGGCGGACTGGCCATCTGGTTCTTCCTGACGGCCCAGACCATACCCCACGAGGCGGAGCAGTTAAAAGAGGAGCTAAGTTTCGGCTATTACCTCATTCCAGTGGGGGGAGCGGCGGCCATACTGGTGGGCCTCTTTCTGGCCTACCAAAGCCTGCGGGACGCTCTGGTCCCGGAGAAGAGTGCTCTGGCCCAGTCCATCCGCAACCAGCTTCCTTACCCCGACGAGGTGCCGCCGGTGAAGGAGCTCTTCGCCATGGTGGACCAGGACCTGAAAGCAAACGGTCAGTGGTGCGGCAAGCTGGGCGTGGGCAAGAAGTGGGTGCTTGGGGACGAAGTCTCCTCCATACCCCGCATCCGGGGCGTGTTCCGCCGGGAGGAGCATCATACCCGCCGCGCCGGTAAACGTACCCAGGTCATCCACATCTATGAGATCTGGATCGTGGACGACCGCCGGGAGCGGCAGGTCACCTCGCTGAAATCCAGGCGGGAACTGGATGAGGCCATGGACTGCCTGCAGCGGCGGGCCCCTGCCGCCGTGTTTGGGGTCTACGACTCCAAGGAGTACAAAGACCTGGTCTATGCCGAAGAGGACGAGCTGCAGTACGCCCAGGAACAGGCCTACCGCCAGCGGAAGGCCCGCTTTGAGGAGCAGGAGCGACGGGAGCAGGAGCGGCAGGCCCAGACCCAGGTGCTCACTCTGCCGGACGGCTCCGTGACCTCCCGTATCACATGGGATACCATCCATCAGCTGCTGCGGCAGCCCGATCAAATGGGAAAGACCGTGCCCTTCCAGTTGGTGCCCGGCATTCCCATCCAGGGGGAGGGACACACCTTCAGCCGTCTGGTGGGCCTGGCCGGGGGTGCGGCACAGCCCACCCGCATCCTGATGGAGGAGTACTCCGGCACACCCGGCGTGCCGGGGCAATACGCCTGGACACGGGATGTGGACGCCGGTGAGGCGGAGAATATCCTGCAGGGCTGGATGCGGGGGGAGATCCCTTCCCTGGAGAACTGGAGGAAAATGGAGCGGTCCGGCCGCACCTGGCAGCAGGTGGCGGAGCGCTGGAGCAGAGAACCTATCCCCACTCCCCCTCAGCCCCACCCGGACTGGCCCTGGCTCCTGACTGTGGGCGGTTATGCGGGCAGTACATCTGCCCCAAGCTGGACTGATGTTGAGGAAAACCTGCGGGAGCTGAGCCAGGAGGCGGACAGCTATCTGATCCTGGAGCAGAAGGACCCGGAAAACCTGGAGCAAAACTGGTTCATCCAGTGCGCCGTGGCCCTGAAAGGGCCGCAGGTCGGGATGTATGCGGTGGAGATTGGCTGCTCCACCCCCGGTGGTCCCCGCCTGTGGGAGCGGATGGCACCTGATGTGCAGGAGGTTGTAGAATATTTCTCTAACGCCTACTACCACAGAAACCTGGATGTCTCCGGGTTCCAGGAGACGGAGTTTTGAAAGCCTGAATCGGGAGGTACCTTACCATGAAAGAGAGAATCGGATACTGCGGACTGGACTGTGAGGTGTGCGATGCCTATCTGGCTACACTCCATAACGATCAGGCGCTGCGGGAAAAGACGGCCAAGCTGTGGGCTGAACTGAACCAGGCACCCATCTTGCCGGAACACATCAACTGTCTGGGATGCCGTGGAGATGGGATCAAAACGGTGTTCTGCGAACACCTGTGCGCCATCCGTCAGTGTGCCTTAAAAAAGGGCGTGACCACCTGCGGCAGCTGTCCAGAGCTGGAAAACTGCCGGACAGTGGGAGCTATTATTCAAAATAACCCTGCGGCCAAGAAGAACTTGGAAGAAACTGCGGGGCTTATGAATGGTACTTGACGAGGCGGAAGGAGGACATACATATGGGACGCTTTTTCAGCGACAGAGTGGAAACAGCCCTGAAATATATTTACTACGACCTGCGCTCCGGACGGGGCCAGGAGGGGTTCCGGCTGCTGGAGCAGGCGGTAGCCGACGGGGACGCCGACGCATGCTGCATCTTGGCCCGGTGCCTGTACGGACCGGAGTACACCTGGCCTGGCCACAATTTTCCCGCAGACGAACATGCGGGGGATGAGCTGATGCGCCGCTCCGTTCTGGAGGGCAGCGCCATCGGGACCCTCGTTTCCCTGCGCTGTGGGATCATGGATGACAAACTGGAACATACCATGCCATTGGAAAGCCTCCAGGCTGCCTTTGATATTGTACTGGATAAGGCCGAACATGGAGAGCCTTTCTGCCAGATGGTCATCGGCAATGTATACTACTGGGGAGATTTCTTCCGCATCCAGAAGAAGGACCGCCAAAGTTTTGACAGTGACGACGCCTTTTTGAGCTATGCGCGGGAAAACATTTCCCGGTGTGAGGACTGGCTGTGGAAGTCCCTGCGCAACGGGATTACCACCGGCGGGGTCAACCTAGCCAATTTCTATCGGGAGGGAGAAAAGGGGCTTATCTCTCCCCGGCCGGAAAAGGAAATTGAGGTGTACCGCTATGGGGCGGAGAAGGGCTATCCGGATTACCTTTTCTATTATGCCAACGAGCTCTACAACCAAGGGAAAAAGGAGGAGGCCTTTGCCCTCTACCGCAGGTCGGCGGAGCTGGGGGAGCCACGGGCCTTCTTCTGGGCAGGTTATGCCTATGAATTGGGTGAGGGGGTGCCCAAAGACAATGCACGGGCCGCCCAATATTATCAGCAGGCACTGGCGGCGCCCATCCAGGGAAAAACAAACCCCGCCAACCGCTTGGGAATGTTCTACTATGATGGTGAAGGCGTGGAGCGGGATTATGCCAAGGCCTTTCAGCTGCTCAAGTGGGCGGAAGACCATGGCGGTTCGGCTATGCTTTATTACCTGGGTGCCTGCTATGCCAACGGCCAGGGAACCCAGCAGGACTACGCCAAGGCCTTCACCTACCTGGAGCGGATCAACTGGAACTGTCATCCCGGATTTTATCTCTTGGGAAAGATGTACTGCAACGGCCTGGGTGTCCCAACGGACATTGCCAAAGGGGTGGAATACCTCCAGAAAGCCGGTGACCATGCCGGCGCCAAGGAGGAGCTGAGACATTACAAAAAGACCCTGTTCGGCAAGTGGGTCCGGCGGTAAGCTGGAAACCACCTGTGGAGGGTATGATATAGAAGAAAACCGGGAGGATTGCGCCCTTAAAAGCGCAGTTCTCCCGGTTTTAAATCGATAACGGGTATGAATTTTATTCGCCTGCATGGGATGTTTCCCTGTGGTGGGAAATGGGCATTCCACGGTGGTCAGATCCACCTGAAAGGACGACGGAGTGCTGCAGCGGGTGTGCAGTACCCTGACAGGAAAAGCTCCGTACGCTTTCTCAAAGGAATGAGAACCAAAAGAGGTGTTTTACTTTGGAAGATTAAGAAACCTTAAGAGAACGTTCATAAGCTTTTTCCATTCGCTGTGATATAATTTGGAACATCAATCAAGGCATAGCCTGGGAGGACCGTGTATGAAACGCATCATCACAAATGGGATTACCAATCTGGAGTCGCTGCCTGGCAGCAGCGAATGGTACTGGGGTGCCGACTATGCCAGCAACGATTTATATGAGGCGGAGGAGCTGTTCCGCAGCGGCCATCCTATTGACAAAAACCGGCTTGTCCTGGTCCGCTGCCCGGAGGGCACGGTCTATGAGCCGGTATGCACAAAGCCGGGGCAATATCTTGGAAGACCGGTGTATCACAACGGGCGGGTGGTACTGCTGATGGTAGATTTTCCAAAGGAAGAGATTCGTATTCTGACCTTCCACGAAGCAGAGGAAATCACTGAGCCGCTGGCGGTGCTGCCACTTTCGATCGTGGCGGACTGCTACAATCTCATGCTGGAGGCATCACCGCTTATGCTGACCCGGTCAGCCCACGACAATCAGTTTCAGATTATCTGGCCGGAACGCCGGGACTTTGCCATAGAGGACCATGAATTTTTTGAGTTTCTGGAAGGAAACAGGCTGTATACCTCGGTTTGGTATGAGGACCCGGACTACCGGGAGGAGCTTCTGGTGCGGGATTATGATACCGGGGAAGTACTGGAGCGGATACCAGGGAGTCTTCGTTCCATGCCGGACGGCCAGAACTGGCTTTTGGTGTGAGGAGGGGCCTATGAAACCGGATATTGAAAAAACAAGGGCCTATTACCGCAATCTCGGCCCGGAGAACATTTGTAGCTGTGCCTATTGTCAGAACTACTGTGCCAGGGTCAAGGCGGCTTATCCGGAAGTGGCATCCTATCTGGATTCTCTGGGGGTAGATATTGAAAAGCCATTTGAGACCTCTCCGCTGGAGCCGGACGAGAACGGATACCTGGAATACTGCGTCTGTCAGTATGTGGTCTTTGGCAGCTGCCCGGAGGACTTTACCCACCGGATCGGAGATGTGACCTTTGGCCGCTCGGACTGTCATCCCAATACGAAAATCGACGAGGAGCACTTTGTGCTGGACTTTTACCCCATCAGGCTGCTGTTTGAGGAGACGGAAAGCGAGGACATCGAACCATGAAATGTCTGGATTGCGGCGCTGAGATGGAGCAAGGCACAGCGCAGTGCGTTGGCGCTGGTTTTGAAAGTTGGTATGAGTTTACCTCAGAGACAGAGAAGAGGAAAAAGGGAATTGCGGGATTGCTCACCCGGCAGACCATCACCATTCCATCTACCCTGGCGGAGCACCCGGCGTGGCACTGTACCAGGTGCAGAAAGGTTCTGATGTGGGTAGACAGTAAGGCGTAAACGCACAGGGAAAGGAGCGCGGAGCTATGCTGGAACATCATTTTTGGGAAAATTTTAGAAAATGGGTCCCGCACCGGGATGTGGACGAAGTCTATGATGTGGAGAAGATCGGATTTGAGGGGGAGGAGGGTTTTGTGGTCCTCCTGCGCCCCGACCATTTCCAAGAAGAAAAGCGGTCGGAGTGGGCCCTCCGGCTGGTGTGGGACAGGATCGTTTCCTACACTGTCACCGACGAGAGCTACCGCCCGGAGCTTTGGGTGTCAGAGAAAACGCCGGACTGGGCCCTCTGGACCTTCTATCTCAGCGAGACCTCCGACCATCTGAACAGGTTCCGGGAAGAAAACTACCTTGTTCCGGAGAACACCCACCACTTTTTTATCTGTGGGACAAACCTGATGGCAGACATTTTGTCTGACGAATATCCCATGGCCACATTTCTGAAATGGAATCCGAAAGGACGCGATCATACACCAGGCAGAGAAGGAGAGGATAAGCGATGGCTTTGACATATGATGAAATGCAGCAACTGTTTGAACAGAAAGGGTTCAAAGGCTTTTCCATGCGGCCGTATGATGCTGAGATGGAATATCTTATTTCTGAGGCGGCGGAAGACAATGCAAAAGCGTATATCATTGATATAGTCCCCGGCGACCTTGAATTCGGACAGAATGATGGGATTGCCTTGCTGGAAAAGCATTATTATAAAGAGGCTAATATGGCCCGTCTGCTTCGTAAGTGGTTGGATATCGTTCTTCATTTTTCGTGCTACTATCCGCTGGAGACTGTTCTGGTTACTGGCGTAGGTTTACCCGATATCGAAGATTTCATAGAACAAACCCCCAATGAAGAAGGATATTACCTGGAAATCCCAATGGAATCCATCAATGACATGGATGAGCTGTCTGACCTGGTGTTTCAAAAGACCTTTGGGACCATGAGATTTTTGTTCCCAACACTGGATATGGTGATTCATATTGAGACCGGTGAAGTATACAATGTTGTCACGCTGAAGAAAATTACGGAAGAAAACCAGGCTGCCGTCGAACTCCTGAGGAAACTTGTGGAGGCCCAGGGGATGTTTCTGGTATAACGCCTGAAGGGATAGGGAAGATGACAACTATGGAAGCTAGTCATTGGACGATATCATAATACATTGGCTTAGACGCAGCCAGAACAAATTCAGTTCCATCATTAGCGCCCTGAAAAAGGCTGGACTCATTACAGTACTACAGGGAACTGGGGGCGCGGAGCTGTGCGCAGACCCATCTCAAATCACGCTGTATCAAATCTACACCGCATTGGAGCTGGACGGACTGTCCTCCCTCATCGGAATCCATCCCTGCCAGCGGCGGCCCTGTCCGGTGGCCCGGAATATCCGGCAGGTTTTCAGACACCCCGCCAAAAAATTGAGGATTCCATGAAACAAGCCATGGAAGGGATCCCCCTGCAATCTATGATGGTGTACTGCTTTAACAACGACGGGGATTGAATGAAGACAGAACAAGGATAATATTCAGGTAAATTTGGTTAACTTCCTACGTTTTTCAAAGCAAATTAAACCGCCGGGGACACATGAATAGCATGTGCCCCCGGCGGTTTGTTTCTTCGGTATATAGGTGCAGCACGGTTAATCGTGATACAGGAGAATGGTGTGCATTTCCAGCTATTATTCTTTGGGACCGGCGGTATGGTGCATGGACAGGGGTTTGACGTTGAAGTTGGAACGGTACTCCGTCTCATGCCAGTACAGATCCTCGGCCACCAGACACTCGGGGTTGAGTTCCACGCCGTCCAGAATAATTTCCTTGAACTTTTTATAACCGGCCCGGTCGATGAGGTGGCCGCCATGGAGATACTCAGGCTTGTAATCCATGACCCAGGCGGAGAATTTCTGCCAGTTTTTCAGAACGGCCAGAATCACGTCCTCCGTGGCCCAGTTGAGGAACATTTTGCCGGTGCGGGGGGTCTGCCGGCCTGTGCGGCCGCCCAGGATCACCCGGTAGAATTTGGTTTCCTGGCGGGTCCAAGCGCTTGTAGGACATACGCGGACGCACTCACCGCAGCCTACGCAGCAGCAGGCGTCCTTCTCCACCTTGCCGATGGCCGGATTGGCGGACAGAACCCGTGTGGCGCCGTTCTGACAGGCCCGGACACAGGCACCGCAGGCGATGCAGCGCTCGGGGTGATATGTCATGCGCGCCACGCCGATGATGCCAAAGTCGCACATATGGGCCTTATTACAGTCGTTAGGGCAGCCGGCAATGTTGATCTTGATGTGGTAGTGGCTGGGGAAAATGATAGGTTCGATCTTCCGGGCCAGCTCAAAGGTATTGCAATTCCCGCAGATGCAGTGGTAGTTGCCGATGCAGGCGGTGATATTGCGGGCCCCAATGGTGGGATAGCCCTCGGCGGGATCCCAGGGATGGGGCTCGTGGGCAATGGTATCCATGTCCACGTTGCACAGCTCAGCGTCCACTTCATTGATGTACGTCTCCAGGTAGGCGTTGACCGCTGGAATATTTTCGTAGGAAATGCCGGGAATGTCAAAGTTTTGCCGGGTACCTAAGTGGAAGGTGCCGTCGCCCCAGGTCTTGGCGATGTGCTCCACATAACTGAGATACTTGGCATCCACTGTGCCGCCAGGAACGCGCATCTGCAGCATGAACTCTCCAGGTACTTTGGACTGCCGGTAGCAGTTCAGCCGGACCTTTTTGATGTTGATATCTTGATTCATCCTTTGGCCCCTCCTTTCTCAGTCCACCAGGTCACGGGCCATTGTATAGGGGAATACCGGGCCGTCGAGACAGACATATATCTCGTCGATGCGGCAGTGGCCGCACTTGCCCACCGCGCAGGACATTTTGCGCTCGAAGCTCATCCAGACCTTTTCGGGATCTACGCCGTGGTCTGTGAGAGCCAGACCCGTAAATTTCATCATGGGCGGCGGGCCTACCACCACTACGGCATAGTCGCCGCCGAAGGTGTCAAAGGGAATTTCGGGCACAAAGGCTGTGACCATGCCTGTGCGCCATCCCTCCAGCGTGCCGTTGTCCAGGGTATAAATGGTGGAGAAGTGTTTCTTCCACTCTTCCAGTTCGCTGTGGAATACGATACCGTCAGAGTTTTTGAAGCCGCAGATCAAGTGAACCGACCGGGCGTAGCCGGGAGTCTGGGCCAGCATGTTGAGCATGGAACGCACGGGAGCCAGACCGGTGCCGCCGGTGATAACCACCAGATGCTTGTCACGGAACTGCTCCACGGGCCAGCCCTTGCCGTATGGACCCCGCAGGAACAGGGTATCTCCGACCTCTTTTTGGAAGATGACGTTGGTGACCTTGCCAACGGAACGGATGGTAAACTCCAGCCATCCGTCGCCCTGGGCAGAGACGGAGATGGGTGCTTCGCCGATCATGGGGATGGACAGCTGCATGAATTGACCGTGGGCGGGTTTGGCTTCGGTAGCGACCCGGAAGGTCCACTCATGACGGCTCTCTTTTTTGACGCTCAGGATCGTACAAGCTTGGGGCTGAACGGGATTCATCATAGCGCAGACCTCCTTTACTGACTGGCCATGGAAGCCTTGATTTCTTCCACGGCGGCAGATACTTTGTTAACGGTGGCAGAAATGGAGATCAGTTCAGGGCAGCGATGGGTGCAGCGGCCGCAGCCTACGCACATATGCTCCTCGCCGAAGCGGGCTTTATAGTCGTGGAACTTGTGGAGCACCTTGTAGCGCATACGGTCGGCGGCGGTAGAGCGAAACTCCCGTTGGCCGGCCATCTGGTCAAAGCCGGCAATCTGACAGGAGGCTGTTACCCGGCGGCGCTCGCCCACCTCCGGGTTGTCACCGTAAATGATGTCTCGGGTGGTGAAGCAGGTACAGGTGGAGCAGGCCACGGTACAGGCGCCGCAGGAGATGCAGCGGCTGTTGTACTCGTGCCACATGGGATGGGTTTTGAGAGCCTTGCGGACTGCCTTGTCGCTAAGATCGGGGACGGTGACCTTCAGTTCATTTTCCGCAACAAAGGTATGGATGTAATCGGCCTGGGGCATGTCCTGGAAGTAGGGAGCCAGGGACTCATCGGCCACCTTGACCAGAAGCCCGTCATGGGAGAACTTCAGAGCCAGGGAATAATCGTCGGTGCGGTTGGTGCCCATGGATACACAGAAGCAGGTGTCATCGCCGCCGTTACAATCCATGACAGCGAACTTTACCAGTTCCCGGACCCGTGTGTAGTATAGATCATCATAACCACCGTTGCCGGCGTAGATGCGGGCTTGAATCCGTTGGGCGTTGATGTCGCAGGGACGGGCCAGCAGCAGGATCGGTTTTGTTTTGGATTTGCTGGCACGATATTCATCTTCGGTAAAATAAAAAATGGCTTGCTGGATGGACGTGATGACTTCTTTGGCTGGGTAATCGGATTTGATGTCCCATACAATGTCGGAAAAAGCATCTACTTCCGCATAACGAATAATGTCGGTGTCGGAGTAGCGGCCCTGCTTAGGAAAACGCTTTGGTGCGTAAATGCGGTAGTCTTTTTTCAGTGCACGCAGTACGGTGTCCGCCTGGGAGACGGAGAGAGAAAAGCCCATATTCAGTACCTCCCTGATATAGTGTGCCATTGAAAACCGTCCGTCCCGGAACCACTCAGAGAAAGAGAGTGGGAATTGCGGCAGTTCCGCAGGAAATTTCCATATAGCCAGCCTCAGTATACCACGGCTCATACAGCTTGAATAGCAGTACTGCCCAAAAAGTAACAAATAATTTATAAAATATTGTATGATGCGCTGCAATATTAACGAAAAAACTATCTTTGTAGGGTAAAGCTCCATGAAACTTTGACTTCACGGAGTCTTTGTTGCCTCAAAGAGGGCAAAACCTCTGTCCCTTGGCACTTCTTTGGCTATACTGTTTCTGTGTGGTTGGAGCGGTGCGTGGTAGGTTCTGTAGTCAGAAACGCTCCCCGGCCCTTGCGGTGTCTTTTGCCGACAGGGACGGGGAGCGTTTTTATGCCTCTTAACTGTCTGTATTGTACCTCTGAGGGCAGGATGAAGCAAGTCATTTCTGCGCCGCCCACAGCTCAGAAATTGAGGGACTGTAGACAAAAAGAGGCGTTATGCTTCCAAAGATTAAGAAACCTTAAGAGAATGTTCATGAGAATCGTTCATTCGCTGTGATATAATCTCAAAACTTCATCAAGGTATAGCCGGAGGATATGATATGAAACGCATTATCACAAATGGGATCACCAATCTGGAGCCGCTGGCTGGCAGCAGCGAATGGTACTGGGGCACTGACTATGCCAACGGCGATCTGCACGAGGCGGAGGAGGCTTTTCGCAGCGGTCATCCCATCCGAAAAAACCGGCTTCTTCTGGTGCGGGATTTTGATACCGGAGAAGTGCTGGAGCGGATACCGGGAAGCCTCCGCCAGATGCCGGACGGCCAGAAGTGGCTCCTGGTGTGAGGGGGCGGAGTATTGATGTGGCTTGACCTTTTATTTCAGGGCTGCATGGATGCGGCGCAGTCAGAGCAAGTTTCCAAACCTGTCCGAGTCTTCTGCATCGCCCTCATATCCTTCGTGTTTCTCATCGCCATCTCCGGCTTATTTCTTCTGGTGTTTGTGATGGAAGGCCAAGGTCTTTTCAGAAGAGGGATCTTTCTGGTCATGGGGATCATCGCGCTTGCCGGCTACCAGTAAGGGATACCCTATAAAATAACGAAAAGAAAGGACGATGAAAGGATGGCACTTGATATATATGCAGCCAAAGACCTTGACCATGCGTTTGAGATTGCGTCGATGGACCCCGAAAAAATGATGGAAGATCACGTGGTATCAGAACCGGAAGAAATAGGCCACTTCTTGTACGATATCAGAGACGAACTCACAAACTATACATGCTATTATCAATTCGATCCATACAGGGAAATCCAACTGGAAGCAGACCAGGTTCCGGTAATCAAGACTTTTTCGCAATCCATCGTCAAGTGGCTTGAGGAACATGCCACAGAAGAAAACCGTGTAATTCAGCAATATGGCTTGTCCTTCCCGAAGATCCGGCGTTTTGCGGATGAATTGGGTCATGTATGTGATGTAGCCATGGAGCATGGATACGGATTGTCCGGCCTGGGAGACTAAACAGGCCAGAAGGAAAATGCATATGACAAATCTGCTATACAGCTTAATGCTGTTTAATGAGCGACAGGAAGGCTTTTTCATCGGCCTGTTCGAATCCACTGAAAAGGCCCGGCAAGTGGCGGAACACTACTTATCTGCTCTCCCAGGATTCCGGGATTACCCCTGTACCTATGAGATCACAGAAAAATTGGTGGTTGGTACAATCGGCCAATCTCAGAAAGTCCATATGATTTGGGGCTGGGACGAGGACGCAGAGGGGGATGAGACAGATGTCTGGAGCAGCGCCTGTTATGCGGATCTCTCAGAAGCCCAGAGGGCCATGGATGCAGCCAAGCGACGCATGAACAAGCAGGAGTGGAGCTTGGATACCTACCTCATTGATCAATGCCACTGGACAGAGGGCTTTGTACGGGCCTTTTCTTCAGAATAAGAGCGATAAAATACATATATGTGAATAACGGCATCATTTGCACAAAGATATTTGGGGAGGAAATCTCACGATGAATCCTGAAAAAACACACTTGTATAAAAAACAATATCAGCAACCAATCGAGGAAGAAACGCCTCCGCATAAAGGAAAATCAAAGACGGCTGCTACCTCTGATAGCCGAAAACGCTCTAAGCATAAACACATATACAAAAAAATCATCTTACACTATGGTAGTGACGCGTTTTGTTGGGGTAGACAATGCGAAATTTGCGGGAGATTGGATTCTACATATAAATCTTCTTATTGGAACTCCAAGGAGTTTCAGGTAACTGGTGAGGGCTTGTATGGAGAATGGAGAAGTATTTGCCTTACTGAAATTCACAGAAGATATCCTGAATACACCATTATGACATTGGAACATGCAAAGTGGGTGGAATGGACAGGAGAAAACAATAAAGAGAAAAAAGAGATTTCCCATGGGTAACTGTATTTTTATCGCATCCGATACTCCCCTGCCCGAGGTCACACCATCGCAAGATTATCTGCTGCGTACCTATCATTACTGCGTGTTGGAGGCGGTTATCAACTCTGTGGTGGACGATGAGTTTGAAAAGGCCGTGCTTACGACCTGCAACGCCGTCCTGAAATCCACAGGTACGCTGATTACCTGCACCCGCAACCTTGCCTACGTCGAAAAGGCATACGACAAGACGAAGCTGTCTGCCGGAGCGGGCGACTGTCTCTGGTATCTGGACGACAAGAATTACACCCTCGGCGTGACAAACGGCATCGTTTTCAAGCAGAAGTTCCACACCCGTGAGAGCTTTGTCGCCCTCCTCGAAAACTACTTCGACAGTGTAGCGGTACTCGCCTGCAACGCTGGCTACATCTAAGGAGATGAACGAGAACGGCACTCTGGTGGGCTATCCCTACAAGACCACCAATCTGCTTGAAACCACCGGCGGCAAGACCCAGATTGTGTTCGGCAACTGGAACGACCTCGTTATCGGTGAGCAGGGCGCACTGGAAATTGAAACCAGCCGCGAGGGTTCTTGGACGGATGACGCGGGCAACCTCGTTTCCGCTTTCGAGAACGACCAGACCCTCATCCGTGCTATCAACAACGTGGACACCGGCCTGCGCCATGACGAGAGCTTTGCTGTGGCTACTAAGGTCTCCGTCCCTGTGTAATGTGAGGAGGTAGCTGAATATGAAAAGAGAACTCATCCAGAACATCAAGGTGATTCCTTATAAGAGCGGGGACGCCATCGACCGCGAGAGATTCCTTTCCGGGGTCCTCGCGGTGTCCCTCGGCGCGGCCTCTGGCGAGCCTACCCGGCGGCCTCCAAATGCTCAATCGCAAGCGCGAGACAGTCGCGGGCGATTGCCTGAATGCAGTTCTCCACCAGCTTGCCACCGTAGGTTTCAAGCTGCGTCCACTGCTTGGTTGTCTGGTTCACGCCGCTATACAAGATGGATGGTTTATCCCACGAGTTCACACCGAGCTGCGGGTTCGCGTAGTACAGCTTTCTACGGCTCGGCAGCGTTATCGTCAGGAAGTCCAGCCCGTGTTCAATGTCCATCTCTCGGGCGAAGATAAGGTTTCTCACGCCCGCAGGCCGCCCTGTCTGAATGACCGATACCGCCGCGTTCTCCACTGCGTACCACAGGTCCACGATGCGCCTGTTCGCGTCACGCCAGCGGGAAACGATGTCCGGCAGGTCATCTTCGGGTATGCCCATTCGCAGAGCGCCCATCGCAATCAGAGCGCCCGTGCTGCCCTGATAGCCGAGGGCGAGTTCAGCGACCTTGCCTTTCTGCCGCAGTTCATATTCGGGATTTCCCTTTTTGATTCGGTCAATCGGAACCCCGAACATCTGACTGGCAGACGCCTCGTAGATTTTGCCGTGCGTCCTGAATACTTCGAGCCGCCACTGTTCTCCCGCCAGCCACGAAATAACTCGTGCTTCGATGGCGCTGAAATCCGCGTCAATTAAGGTATTGCCGTTGGACGCTATAAACGATGTCCTGATGAGCTGTGAAAGGGTATCAGGCACAGAGCCGTACATACACCGCAGCTTATCGGCGCTCCGTTCCTTGACCGCGCTCCGCGCCCACGGAAGTGTTTTCATGTCGATGTAGGTCCTCGGCAGGTTCTGCACCTGCACGAGCCGCCCCGCCCATCTTCCGGTGCGGTTCGCCCCATAGAATTGGAGCAGACCCCGAACACGCCCGTCGCTGCACACGGCGGCTTCGATTGCGTCATACTTTTTCGTGCTCGTCTTGCCCAGCTCCTGACGGATTTCCAGCATCCTCTCTGCGGGACCTGTCACGGATTTACTGTCAAGCATCGCCGCAACCGTGTCTTTTCGCAGGTCTCCCACTGGCTGGTTCGTATTGCTCTCAAGCCATTTGCTGAGCTGCGACACGCTGTTCGGATTCTCAAGGCCGGTGATGGAGACCGCCTCTGCCGTTAGCTTGTCGCGGGAGGCGGCGTCGATTTCCAACGCCCCGCGCACCATCTGCATGTCTACCGCAACACCCCTTGCATTGATGAGGAGATCGGTCTGCCACTGCTTCTCAATGTCCGCAGGGACAGGGAAGTTCGACAGCCGGCGGTCAATTTCCATCTCGGTCGTAACATCGCCCTTGCAGTAAGTCTTGAACAGCTCCCACTTATCGGGGTCGTGCTTGGGGAGATTCCGTGTCCTGCCGCCGTTGCTTTGTGTGGCGGCGCAGGGGACGCAGAAATAGCGGATAAGTGCCTTGCCGACCGAGAGCTTCTGCTTTTCAGCGGGGAGGCCCAGAGCCTTGCCGGTTGCGTCCAGTCCTGCGGTAAATCCACAGTAGAGGCCGTGAAGCATCGTGTCCCGCCACTGGTCCACCGGCAGCAAGTGCCCGCAGAATTTCGAGAGGCAGTACCACTCGAATGCCGCATTGTAGGCGTGTTTGATGTAAGCGGGATTGCCCAGAGCGTCGAACAACCATTCCGGCAGCAGCTCTCCCTGAGCCAGATCCACGATTTCTACGGGACCGCCATCTACGCTGTACGCGAACAGCAGAATCTCAAAGTCAGGGCTTTGCACGTAC
Organism: Lawsonibacter sp. LCP25S3_E2; assembly: GCF_052117285.1. Lineage (NCBI taxonomy): Bacteria > Bacillati > Bacillota > Clostridia > Eubacteriales > Oscillospiraceae > Lawsonibacter > Lawsonibacter sp. LCP25S3_E2. The sequence goes on along the minus strand of NZ_JBQKJL010000011.1, from coordinate 29,504 downwards.
TTATACGCCCCGGCCTTTGCGATATTCAAAGTGTTTCGTTCATCAGAGCCATCGTCCACTTTCAGCAGCTCTTCGTTCAGACGCCCGATTTCCAGAATATTTTGGTTAATTTTTCTTTTCAATCGCTCAACCTTTTCCTCCAAATCTCCTACCTGTGCGGAACCATCTGCGATCTGCTGCTGGAGCTGGGCCAGCATAGCTTCCTGCTGGGCAATAGACGATTCTATCCGCGTTTTTTCGCTCGTCAGCAGTTCGATTTGATTGGCATATTCCTGCTGCACTCCATCAAGGCCATCCTGCTTATCTTTATCGTTTTGTGCAATCAGTACATCTTTGGAACTGGATGCCTGCAGCAGAGCAGCTTTTGCATCGGACAGCTCGTCTTGTGCGGCCCCGATCAGTTCTTTCAACTGTTCCGTTGAAATAGTGGCCAGAGGATCTCCCTTTTTCACCTCGCTGCCTACCTTTATCAGCAGGTTTTCCACCACGGTACCTGCTTCAAAAGTGTGGGCGTTTGGGCCGGTGTCCACAAGCCCACTGGATTCTACGCCCACCGTAATGGTATCCCGCACCGCTGTGTATTCCCGCTCCCGTACTGTGTCCTCGGCAGGCTTTTGAGGCATTAGCAGAGGAATGCTGATTGCCGCAGCCACCCCCAGGACAAGTACAGCAGCCAATTTTTTCTTATGCTTTCGTATGTTCACGTTTATTGCGCGCCTCCTTGTTGGCTTCCTGATGAAAGCAGTATATAAGGCGCACCTTTAAGAAACCTATAATGGCATGTCAAAAAGATAAAACGCCTTCGGAATGTTCCGAAGGCGTTTGGGTCAAATGAGCTCCCAGCGAATGCTGAATGTGGTTTTTTGATGCGGTACACTGGATACGGACAAGGTCGCTCCCATCTGCTCCACAAGGGCCTTGGCAATGGGCAACCCCAAACCGTAACTGCCGGTGTGTTTCCGGGAATCATCCACCCGATAAAAGCGGTCAAAGATTTTATCCATATGTTCAGGAGCGATTCCTTCTCCCGTATTGGAAACCACGAGGACTGCATATTTTCTCTGACGACGCAGGCAGACTTCAATGGCTCCCCCTGTGTTTGTATATTTACAGGCATTATCCAGCAAAATTCGAATCACCTGTTCCGCTTTATCCGGGTTGCCATTCACAGAAATATCTGTCTCAATCTGCTGCTGGAGAGCAATCCCTTTTTCGTACAGCACAGTTTCCACAGACAGAAGGGTGCGTTCCAGCAAATTGCTCAGACAGATCGGTTCCAGATTTACCGCTTGCTCGGTCTGGTCGGCACGGGCCAGTTCCAAAAGCTCTGTCACCAATTTATTCATGCGTCTGGTTTCGTGCGAAATGTAATCCAGCCATTTTTCCTGACTCTGGATGGTTTCCTGTCTATTTGTCTGCAGCGCCTCTAAATTTGCGCGGATGGAGGCCAGGGGCGTTTTGAGTTCATGGGAAGCGTCCTGGACAAACTGCTTTTGTTTACGGTAGGATCGCTCGATGGGAGCAACCGCCCGTTTGGCAAACAGAGCGCTGATCCCCAGCATGGCCAGCAGTGTCAGGATGCCCACAACTACAAAAGAAGCCAATAGTTCCAGTAAACTCTGTCTTGATGCTGTAATGTCCAAAAACGCGATCTGGCTGAACTGTTCAACGGCAACATTCTCAGAGGCGGAATCCACTTTCGCATAGGCTGGAATCCTTGAAAACAAGAACCGCCTTCCTTCTAATACGATTTGCCCTTCCTCATGCCCGTGGGTCTCCTGGACGGCCTGGTCGATCCATTCCCTGGATAATACGCCAAAGGAACTGTCAAAGACAACTTGATTTTGCTCATTTACAATCACGCCAAAGGCATCAGCATACTCCTGGGCAACTCCAACTATTTGGAACGAATCGTTTCTTTCGTTGGCTTCCTGGTAGCGCAAGGTAGTGGAATGAATATTCTCCAGCTTCAATAAATTTTGATTTTGTATTTGATAGGCAGTGATCAAATAAACGGCAGCGAAGGACAGCAGCAGCACGGCCGACAGCATTGCCATGTTGGTGAGAATAAAACGCCGTTTCAGCTTTTTGAACATGGTGTTCCCCTCCCAGCCCGCAGTGCATACCCCATTCCGCGAACTGTCTCAATGGAGGTATCCGCCCCCAAAGCCTTTAATTTTTTTCGCAAAAATGAGATATAGACCTCCACATGGCGATCCTCGGCATCACTGTCGAAGCCCCACACTTTCTCAATGATCCGGTCTTTTGAAATCACGCCGCCTCGTGCGTCCATCAGCATTTCTAAAAGTTGGCTTTCTTTTAAGGTGAGCTTAAAGGACTGGTTTCCGCAATAGAGAGACAGGGTGTAAGGATTCAAATGTGTATCTCCGAACGCATATCCGTTTTGAACAGAAATTTCCTGTTTTCTCCTGGCGAGCACCCGGAGCCGGGCCAAAAGTTCCTGCATTTCAAAGGGTTTTGTCAGGTAGTCATCCGCCCCCAAATCCAAGCCGGTCACTTTATCTTCCGTCTCGCCCTTGGCAGTAAGCAGCAGAACGGGAACAGCAATTCTTTCCTGCCGAAGTGTTTTCAGGATTTCTAAGCCGCTGCGTCCCGGCAGCATAATATCCAGAATGACGATGTCATAGATACCGGAAAGCGCACAGTCAAGGCCGTATTCTCCGTCGTGTGCCAGATCGACGGTATAATTGTTTTTCCCTAAAACCTGTGCCACAGCCTGCGCCATGTATTCTTCATCTTCCACCAGCAAAATCCGCATATTCCGCTGCCTCCTTTCTGAAATCAATTCAGTATAGCGGTCAAACCTTTAAGAAACCTATAACCACTCAAATGGCATAGAGAGACATAACAAAAATCTCATTTTTATATTGGATTTTATCTCTGTACAAAACAAGATGCAAGTAGTGTAAGCGTGGTTTTGTGGTGTGGTATCCTTAACTATGGGAAACTTCTTTTTCCAACTTGAGGACTGCCGGAGCCGACACACCCGGCAGGTCTGCCAGCTGCTCCTGAGTCAGGGAAAGCTCCTTTCGCTTTTCTCGAATGATTTCACCGATTTTCATACGCCACCTCCGGTTCTGGTGCTTCCATGATAACAGAAGGAGGGAAACGGAGCAATGGCGTGGTTGTTAAACAAAAGGGAAGAAAAAGAAACCACAGGTTAAATCACACCTCTCAAAACCTGGGGCGGGCAATTCTTATTTGGTGAAGATAGATGCTACACAAGGCCTGTTCAACAGTGGGGATATTCCCATGATTGTAGAACCTTTCGCTGCTCCGGCGTATGGAACCAATGCTCCACATTGTCCATGATCGTAAGCTGCGCCCCATGTTGCAGGGTAAATTCCTCTTTGGCAGACGGTATCTTCCTGTTGGAACAAATCTATGCTATAATCAAGCAATCATAGAAGAAAGGAGTGTGTTTTTATGATGAACACAAAGAAAATGGAGATTGTAAGAATGGAAGGAGGTGTGACGAAGTAATCGGTACAGACCTCCTTCCGTCTGGATATGTGAAGACGATCAAAATGGAGGCTATTACATTGCATCAACTGAAAACTTATGGCGTTTCAGAACGCTTTTTGGCAGAAGCTACTTTATATCCGAAAGAGACACTGGCCAGAGTGACCGCCCAATACCGGGGAAAGTATAAGATCGTGACCGAGCAGGCGGAACTGCTGGCAGAGGTATCCGGCAAACTTCGGTATGAGACAGAGGAACTGGCCCAATACCCCACTGTTGGCGACTATGTCATGGTGACGGTGGAGGGTGGACTGGCGGTCATCCACCGGGTGCTGCGGAGACGAAGCCTGTTTGTCCGAAGAGCAGTTGGCGTGTCCGGTCAGGCTCAGCCTGTGGCATCCAATGTGGATGTGGTCTTTTTGTGCATGTCCCTCAACCAGAATTTCAGCCTGAACCGCATGGAACGGTATCTATCCATTGCGTGGGACAGTGGGGCGACGCCGGTCATTGTATTGACCAAGGCGGATTTGTGTGAGGACCTTGCACAGGCGGTTTCTCAGGTGGAGGCCATCTCCTGTTTTTCGGATATTCTGACGCTGTCCATGTTTGATGAGGATATCCGCGACAAATTTGCGCCCTATTTTGCCAAGGGGCAGACCTGCGCGTTTATCGGCTCCTCCGGTGTGGGAAAATCCACCCTGATCAACTGCCTGCTGGGCACACAAGCCATTTCCACTCAGGAGATCGGCAAGGGGGACAAAGGAAGGCACACCACTACCGGGCGGGAAATGTTTCCCTGTCCGTTAGGCGGCGTGGTGATCGACACTCCTGGTATGCGGGAGATGGGGGCTGAGAGCGCAGACCTCTCCCAGACCTTTGGGGAGATCGAGGACTTGGCCCGACATTGCAGGTTCCGGGACTGCACCCATACCAACGAACCTGGGTGTGCTGTCCTGGCAGCGGTGGAACAGGGACGATTGGATCAGAGACGGCTGGACAGCTATCGCAAACTGGAGCATGAGAGCAGTTATGACGGACTGAGTAGCAGGGAAGTTGAGGTCAAAAAAGCGGAGCGTATGTTCAAGGAAGTGGGCGGCATAAAACAGGCCAGGCGGTTTGCAAAAGAACAGAACCAGAGGAAAGGAAGGAGATGAGCATATGAAACTGGATAACTGCTTTTTACAAGAGAATATGATGGGACCAAACGCATGGCGGATCGCAGAAGAGCTCACCAAGAATTTGCCCTTGCGGCCTGGAATGCGCGTACTGGATCTGGGATGCGGCCGAGGACTGACAACGGTGTTTCTTGCCCAGACCTTCGGTGTGGAGGTGTTTGCGGTCGATCTTTGGACCTCGGCCACAGAAAATTTAGTCCGCTTCCAGCAGGCTGGTGTGTCTCATCTGACCGTTCCCCTGCAGTTTGATGCGCTGCAGCTTCCGTTTGCGGAAGAATTTTTTGATGCGGTGGTCAGTGTGGATGCATACCATTACTTTGGGAATAACGATGTATACTTCAAAGATGTGCTGAAACCTGTTTTGAAACGAGGCGGAATCGTGGCCATCGCATTTCCTGGGATGAAGTATGAAGTGCAGGAAAATTTACCGGAGGAGATGAAACCTTTCTGGGAGCCTGAGGCACTGGAAATGTGGCACTCCATCAACTGGTGGAGGCCAAAGTTTGAACCATATCTCCATGCATTCCAAATCTCCGAGATGGACTGTTTTGATGAGGCGTGGCAGGATTGGCTTTCTTGTGGCAACCCATATGCAGTGGAGGATCGAGAGATGATGAAAGCAGATCATGGGCGGTTCATGAATTTGATTAAACTTGCCGGGACGGTCAAATAATAAATTTCCTGTCTAAAGGATTCTGGTGACCAGTTTGGTGTTTCTGGATTAAAGCGCGACTCAGGATCTGGGGCGCTGTGAACAAAAAAGACGGGCACTCCCGAAAGGGGTGCCCGTCAAGTGGTCAAAACAGAAATCCGTTTGTGGTATTTCTGTGGTCAAATGAGAAATCGCCGCAGTTTTCACTGCGGCGATTTCCAGTTTTGCCTTTTGTTGCCGAAAAAGATGCGAACTTGTAGATGTTGCACTACAATGGGTTTCAAAGATTATATGGGGTGCAGATGGAGCGGCCCACAAAAACCGCTCTAAATGTCTCGGTGAATTCAGTTATCAGTCCGATCATTCGCCTATAAAGATGCTGAAATTATCGGCGCCAAGAATCATCATACAACCCGGGAGACAATTCTCACGATTATAGTCGACGATTGCTTTGTGCAACTCTTTATCAGCCTCACTTTTTTGAGTATCGGCACTGGTATGGGAGTGCCACTCGCCAATGTAAGTAAGATTGTCTAAAGTAGTCTTATAAATATATTCAAGACGCTCAGGCAGATTAGCGCAACCTCTGATAAAAGAAGTTGGAGAGGAAATGCTATCATCTGGTGCCTTCACTTGGCAAACAACATAAACACGCTTTCTTGCTATATCATATGCTCCAATAAGAACGCCACCAGTTTCGTTAGGTAAAGCTCTTCTTCGATCCGCCTGCATTTCATTAAGCAACGATAATGACAACTCTACTTGCCACCCATTATATTCACGTGTAATCCATTTCTCTGCCATAAAAGACTCTTTTTCAACAGAGTCAGAGACGTGAGTCCATATAATTATTTTCCCATCGGCATTACTTGTATGCAATTTGATTGCTTTGCAGCATAATGCTGCGCTTAGAGAAACATTATCCTGTGATATGCGGCTTGAAATGCTACGGCATGTCCCAGAATATATCATAGTCTCTGGTAATGACATGTGATCCGAGTACTTTTCATTCTTCAGTAGCTCCCGGTATCAAGGTGCTGTGGAGCAGTAGGTGCTCCTTCAGGAAGCAAAACGGGCCAGGATCTTGGTCATTTCTTTCAGATCCTCGCCTTGCAGTCCAACTGCCAAGCGTTTGAGCAAAGCCGTCTGTTTAGGCGATAGCTTTGGCCAGTCCTGAAAGTACCAGTCAGCCATCCTTACTCCGCCGCCATATCGGCCACGGACTGTCTCAAGGGGGTAGGTGAGTGTGAGTTCTTCAATGTCACGGCGGATGGTTCGTTCACAGACGCCGAGTTCCGCGGCCAGATTCTGAACGGTATCGCTCCGTCGCCGGCACAGCAGGTTAATGATCTGCTGCTGGCGGTTGTTGCTTCTCACACTCTCACCCCCTTTCGCCTCCATAGGGAATCATACAGGTTAAAGCGGACGGACTATGTCCGGATTAAAAATTTTTTTGAAAACATTTCTGTAGTATCCAGATATTGAAAATGCTCATTCAACTCTGTGTGAGAGCCAAATGAGCGTAAAAAGAGCCACTTGCTCTCGCTGGCACGCGCCGTTAAGCTTTTTCATCATTTTGATGAAGAAGGTTTATCAAGCGGCGCATGGGAAGTCAGCGGATCAAGCGGCTCCGGGGCACAATCTTCGATTATTTTATTTTAGAAGTTGTCTAAACTCTACGGAAAGAGACAGGCGGAAATCCAACATTCTCTCCGTAATTAGGACATTGATAAACGGACAGTCATGGGTCCCACGGGACAGGACTTCAATCTTATGGTTACAATAATGGTTACAATAGGGACACAGGCGAGCTATAGTTATGCTGCTGCTCCTGGAGCGCTCCGCCTAAAGCCTATCCTGCTCCGCCTTGACTCGAGCATAACGGACCGGATTTTCGGTTCCCATATTGTATGGTCGGCATAGAATCGGCGCGCTTAAACGATGCGGGGCTGTAAAACTGGATGAGTATAAGATATATATCATTGCGTTTGGCCGTTACCGGCCTGTGCGGAGATGTCGCAAGGAGACTTACATTGAAATGCCAGTCATCGCCTTAGGTGTTTCCATTGGTGCAGGTAAGTTCTTCTTGGAGGAGGGGCGATTTGAGATGATTCGTCTCTCCAAAGTACTGTTCCGATGGGAGCGGATTTCGGGCTCGGGTCAAGGGGGCAGTGTGAAGTGGGCCTCTAATGATGGCCAGATCGTCTGGGTGGAAAGACAGATGCCGTGCGTCAAGGAGGGGTGGGGGTATTTGATTTAGTGGAGGGGTATATCTAAAAGTATATGATTTACGGGAACCTACTGTGGAAAACATGGATGATCATATGAATGGTTGCGGTGCGCTATATCCGCGGGTTGCGTTGGGCTCAAACAAAAAATACGCACCCAGAATAATTCTTTCAAGTTATGCTTGTTAAATCGTGGGGCACGCTCTATAGAGTGTGCTGTGATGCTAACAAAGATCTGACCTTAATCGAGTTGAGATTGAGAGAAACTTATCTTTGTTGTACAGTAGTGCAAAAGATAAAGTCAGAAAATGAGGTATGCAGATTTATTTTTTCAGCGTTGTCGGCACGAAAAAACATATAGATTAAAGAATTTGCACAAATTCAATTTTTTCTCCGTTTGGTCCCTGGATGGTAAAATATTTTTCACCATTGGCCCAAAAGGGCATAGAACAGATGTGATCATCCAGCAGGACATAGCCTTCAGCATTGATCTGCTCGAACACGGCTTCGATATCATTTACGTCAATAGCGATGTGATCCACTGCACCTGCCACGCCAGGACTACTGGAAGACTCATAGATTTCTATCATCAGTTCCTTCAGTTCAAGGAAGATGATGCGTCCGCCGTCATCACAGACAAGAAAAAATTTCTCTGTAAAGCCAAGGCCCTTGTAAAATTCTACGGTCTTATCATAACAGGTAGTGGGCATACCAAGGTGCGTGGTTCCGACTGCGTACGAAGTAATGTTCATCATAATTCTCCTTATCTGTTTGATATTTTTGCCCTATTGTTTGGTTTAAGGTTTCGCCTTATTATAACATAATTATGTTTGTACGTCAACAAATAAAAATACATATGGTATCTTTTTTGAATAAGCCAACAGCCTATGATTTAGATGGATTTTGCCTTCAAATAATTCACAATAATTAACAATATAATAAAACAATAAGAGATTTAATGTTTTACAAAAGCAACAATAGAAAGTTAATGACAAGAAAAATATAAAGTATTTTTTCAAAAAGATATTGACATCTTTTGATAATTATGTTATTGATTTAAATGCATAAGATAATTATGTTGAGCCAACCTAAAAAGTACAGAGGAGGAAAGGTTATGGATTATACCCAGATTAAAGTAACCATCGACGAACGTGTTGGTGTCATCACACTATGCCATCCCCCCCGCAATAGCTTTACCAAGCGTATGCTGATGGAGGTTTTGGCTGCACTGGACGAGTTTGAAGACAATGATGTGGTTCGCGCTGTCATGATGAAGAGCGAGGGACCTGATTTCTCAAAGGGAGCCGATTTTGACGACATTGACGATGAGTGGACCGGTGCTGGCGAGATTAAGGAGACATTCTCTGAACTGGGAGGACGACTGGTTGAACGTGTAGACTTCTATCCCAAGCCTACTCTGGTCGCTGCCCGGGGTATTTGTTTTGGTGGCTCTGCTGCAGTGTTCAGTTCTTTCGATATTCGTATCGTCGGCGAAAGCTTCCAAATGCACGATGGCGATATCTATTATGGCACCTGTGGTTCCTGGGGCATGAGTAGTCTGCGTCTGCCTGCCTGGATTGGCCGCAACCGTATGTTAGACTATATGTTCCTGAACGAGAACTTTACTGGCAGGCAGTTATATGAAATGGGAATGGTCAGCAAGGTTGTTTCCGATGAGTTGGTAGACCAGGTTGGCTTGAAATTTGCCAAAAAGATGTCCAAGGCAGCCCCTATTGCAGCCCGAATTTGCAAAGAGTCCATTCGAAGAGTTACCTTACCCAACTATGCTGAGCTGCGCAAGTTGGAGCAGGCCGACGCCGAATACATCTATACGACGGAGGATGCTAAGAATGGCTTGACTACTCTGACTGAAAACGAAGATGGCCCCATGTGTGAGTTTTTTGGACGATGATGTTTTCTCATATTTTCCATAGGATTCAACCCGGTGGGAGTCCGGGTAAAATAAATTTTTATAAAAGGGGAGAACAAATATGGCAATTGATAGTGGTATGTTGACGATGATTGCAGTCGTCATGGGCATATATTTTGTGTTCATGATCGGCATCAGCTGGATGGGAAGAAAACATGGTCGCACTTTTGACGAGGCTATCACAGCTGGCCGTAACTGTGGCGTATTTATGATTATTGGTTCTGCCGTTGGCTCGCATATTGGTAACGGTTTTGTTGTCGGTGGCGCTGCCAGTGGTGCTGCTACTGGTATTTCTGGTGCATGGTACGGCTTGGGCTGTGCTATTTCCTATTTAGTCATGGCCGTTACCATCAACAGAGTGGTTTACCGGGCTGGTTATATCTCTTTGCCAGAGTTCCTGCAGGCGCGCTACGGTGAGAAAATGACCTCTGTTATCTTTTCAGTTACTACAGCTCTTTCCTACATTGCAAATATTGCGGCTCAATTGATGGCTGGTAAGGCATTGTTTGAAGCACTTGGTTTTAACGGGACTTTCGGTGTGTGGGTTATTTGTGCAGTTGTTATTGCGTATTCAATGATTTCTGGTCTGTGGGGTGCCGCAGCAACCTCAGTGGCACAGGTAGCTATTATTATCGTATCTCTGGTGATTACCACTGTAATCTTGGTCAGCCAGGGTGCAGTGGGCGTAGTCAACGATGCAGTCCAGACTGGTCAAGTTCCAAGTACTTATTGGGATATCGGCCTTCCTGGCATTTCTGCTATTCTTATTACATGTATTCCTATTTCTCTGGCTGCGCTATGTGAGCAGTGCACCGTGCAACGTATCGTTTCTGCAAAAAGTGAAAAGGTGGCATTTTGGGGACTGATTCTTTCCTTTGTTATCATGATTCCTGCGGCGCTAATGCCTGCTTTTATTGGCATGTATGGCAATGTTTTGTACAACGACACCACTAACAGCGTTTTCTTCCGGGTTGCGTTGGAAGTTCTGCCTCCTCTAGCTGCTGCGCTGCTGATTGCTGCCGTCGTGGCTGCCATTATGTCTACTATTGATACCATGCTGGTTGCCTTTTCTACCATCGTTCTGCACAATATTTACCGCGGTATGATTAACCCTAATGTTTCGGAGAAAACATTGAAAAAAGGTGACTTCATCGTTCATCTCTGCCTAGGTGTTGTCTCAGCTTTCGTGGCTCTGCAGTTTACCAGTATTCTGGATCTGTTGTGGCAGATGTATAACTTCTGTGCGGCCTGTTGCTTTGCACCCTTTATTGGCGGCCTGTTCTGGAAGGGGGCCACTGCTAAAGGTGCCATTGCCAGTGCTATCACCGGCTTTATCTACATTGCTCTGAATATGATGGGTATCATCCCCACTACTACTATCCTGAGTATGTTCTCCTTCCTGCCTGCTGCTGTTGCGTTCGTTATCGTTAGCACTATTGACAACAAGAAAAATACAATTGCTACTTAAGTGAAACAATTTTACCTCCCTAATAAACCTTTTGACGGCTCCTACGTCCTCGTTACTTTGTCGAGGGGTCGGGAGCCGTCCCGCTATAAGGTGCGTGTTAACGCAATTTGCCCCGCCACCTGCGAGACCGAGATGTGGAAGCACTATTTGAGCACCCTTTCTCCTGAAGCAGCCAAAGCAAAGCAGAGTTTTTACATGAGCGTACAGCCTCTTGGTATGTGCCGACCTGAAGATGTGGCCTATGCCGCTGTATATCTCGCCTCCGAACGAGCTAGATTCATCACCGGAATAGCACTTCCGGTAGATGGCGGTGCTACTGCGATTTAAGCTTGAATGAAATGAGGTTTTCACTATGATTTTGACAGGGAAAGAGGCGGCTGCGCTGATTGACATCAGTATTGTCCGTACCAACCATTCATACCGCGATCTGCTTGATGTGGTAGAATTGGCAAAGCAGCATCGTTTCATTAATGTTCATGTGCTCCCTTGCTGGGTATCCACTTTGGCACAGCATTTAAAGGATGTGGAAGGTGTATATGTGGGTTCTCCTGTTGGATTTCCTTCGGGAGCTGCTACTACCCTGACCAAGCTTTTGGAAGCGGAACAGCTTATGCATGACGGTGTAGAGGAAATGGATATCGTCATGAATGTTGGCAAATTTAAGGCTGGAGAGTATGATTATGTACTCCGTGAATTGCGAGAAATCGTAGGCATGACCGATCACCGGGTTAAAACCAAAGTTATTATAGAGACACGTGCTCTAGCGGAAGATGAAATTTATCCTGCCTGTGATTTGGTCAAAGAGAGTGGTGCCGATTTTGTTAAGACTGGCACTGGCTGGATCCCTGGCCAGTTGGATTTAGGGCAGGTTCGTCGGATTAAGGAATATTGCGGTAAAGACATCAAATTGAAAGTTGCTGGTGGTGTCCGCACACGGGAGGACTTTGTTGCTTTGTTTGATATGGGTATAGAACGTGTAGGTATCAATGCACAATCTGCGGTTGAGATCGTTGATTCCTTGAATGCCACCCCTTATTATGGTTTAAAGTAAATCGCTGATCTTAAGATTAGAACAAGACCAAGATACACAAAGCGGAAAGGATGTTGATTATGCGAGAGAACGGCCCCGTTATTTATGAAAAGATAAGCTCCCCGAAAGGAAGCATTGCGAAGATAATGCTTAATCGCCCTGATCATGGCAACCGGATCGATGGTGAGATGTGGCATGACTTTATGGAAGCGGTGGATATGGCCAGCGTTGACCGTGATGTTCGTGTAGTCATTTTTGGTGGTGTTGGAAATGACTTTTGCTGTGGTTTTGACACCGGAGATCCCTCTGTATCTCTGAATGCCAACGAAGATGGTGTGGTCAGCTTTGCTGACCGCCGAGAGAACACTTGGGAAGAAGTCGATACCTGGCTAAAAATTTACAACATGCGAAAGCCCACTATTTGCATGGCACAGGGCACTGCTCTTGGTGGCGGCTGGTTGATTGCCATGTCTTGCGACTGTATCTGTGCTGCGGATAATACCGTGTTCGACAATACCGAATATGCCATGAATATGTCCTACACCCTATATTTGCCTTGGGATGCTTGGAAGCTGCCCATGAATATTGCCAAGGAGAAGGCTTTTACCGGCTATACCATCACGGCTCCTGAGGGATATCGCCTTGGCCTGTGCAACCGCTGTGTTCCTGTCGAACAGCTGGAAGAGACCACTATGGCGCTGGCTGAGCGTATGCTCAAGCTGTCTCCCTACACGCTGACGATGCACAAAGAAATGTACAAGATGGCTTACGATATGCGGGGCATCCAGCAGATTATCCCTTTTAGCAAGGAGATTTTTAACATCTCTATGCAGCTGCCTGGTACTCCTGAAAACGAAGCTCTGTGGGAGATTGCCAAGACCCAGGGCGGAGCCGCCATGGATGCCGAGTTCACCCGTCAGGCACGTGCCTTGAGGGAGGAGGAACGAGCATTCCGAGATCCTAAAGAAATCAATTTCTAACAAAACGTTGTGCTTTTCTCCTCTCCCTCTTTCTTTCGCGTTTAAAACGCGGCGGGAGCTGGCCGACAGACCATCCTCGTGGCCAGCTCCCGTTTCCTTTATTTCAGACAAAGGGCGGATATATTTGTGAAAAGACCGTGGATCGGCTATTTATCAGGGACATTATCGGCTTTTATTATGGGACTGTCTTGGTACGCGACAAAGCGTATCGGGCAGATCCATGATGGTGCTTTCGTACTGGACATCCTATCAATCCGCTACCTCATCAGTGGGAGTTTGTATCTGCTGGCATGGGGGGGAGGTGTGATTCGTCAGGATTATCGAGGAAAGTCCATTCGCCCTCTGGTTGAGCTAAGTCTGCTGATGCCGATTCTGTACAATATTTTAGAATACAGTGCACTAAACTACATTTCCTCAGCAGAAGTCGGGATGTTATGCTCCCTGTCTACTGTAGTGGCCTCTTGGCTGGGATACATTGTACTCAAAGAACGTATTTCCAACCGTGAAGGTATGTTTATGGTTGTTGCCGTTCTTGGTGTAATTTTAACCAATGTGGTGGACTTTGATCCTCACAGCAGCTCTAATATTGGGCGACTAATGATGATTGGCTGTGTCTTGTGTTCTTCGCTGAATCGGATCAAGTCCAGACAGGCTACCGATGATTTCACTGCGATTGAGATTACTGGAGTCATGATGTGGAGTTCTGCCATTGTTATGACTGTGTTAGCGCTGGGGCGCCATCTGCTTTTAGGGGATATAGGCCGATATATCGCTTTGGCCACCGATGTAAGGATATACGGCTATCTTCTCTTCTTAAGTGTGGGCTGTTCGCTGTTTGGATTTCTGCTGAACAATGTTGCAATTGCAAACCTTTCCATGACTCATTCCTCGGTCCTCATTACATTAGCTACCGTGGTGGCTGTTGTTAGCGGTGCAGTTCTGCTGCATGAGCCGTTGGAGTGGTATGATTACCTTGGATGTGCCGTTATTATGGTTGGTGTCATTGGCTGCAATATGTCCAAGCACAGCGACAAATCTATACTTAAGCAATCAGAATCGAAAGAGGAGTAAATAATATGGATATTAACAGCAAAAAGAAGCTATCGAATGGCGTGGAGATCCCTATCCTGGGTCTCGGTGTTTATCTGTCTCCTGAAGGGGAGGTAACTGCAAATTCCGTTCGCTGGGCGGTAGAGGCCGGCTACCGGCACATCGATGCTGCGGCCGTCTATGGAAATGAGAAAAGCGTTGGAGAGGGTATCCGCACCTGTGGCGTTCCCAGAGACCAGTTGTTCATTACCTCTAAGCTTTGGAATGAAGATATGCGCAAGGGACGTTCCAGAGAAGCATTTGAAGAAACACTCCAGCGCCTTGGCACAGATTATCTGGATCTATATCTGATCCACTGGCCTGTGGACGAGCACGTTCAGGCATGGAAAGTACTGGAAGAGCTATATGAGGCTGGCAAGGTTCGCGCCATCGGCGTGAGCAATTACCACAAGCAACACATTGAAGCCCTGGAGTGTACCGCCAAGATCATGCCCATGATCAATCAATTTGAAATGCACCCTTATATGTCTCAGCGGGCTCTAACCGATTTGTGCAAAGAGTACGGTATGCTCTATGAAGCGTACAGCCCACTAGGGGGCCAGAATGGTCCTGTTCTGAGCGATCCTATTATTAATGAAATTGCTGCTAACCGCGGCAAAACCACCGCTCAAATTGTTCTGCGGTGGCACCTGCAGCGAGGGACAATTATTTTGCCGAAGTCAAACCATAAAGAACGCATTATTTCAAATTCTAAACTATTTGACTTTGAGTTGAGTATTGACGAGATGACTCGCATGGATGCACTGAACAAAGACCTGCGTACCGGAGGGAATCCTGACTGTTTTGACTTTTAAAAGCTAAAACTCCCCTACCGCACCCGTTGCGATACGGTAGGGGAATTTTTGTGTGTTAACGCCATTCAATTTCCAGAGGATTGCGTTCCACCAGTCGGCGGAAGTGTACGGCCGGGTATCCCACCAACATACAGCCGCAAATGCGTTTACCCTTTGGTAAGTCTACCAGCTGTGCAAACAGCTCCATATAGTCCGGATGGCACGCCAAAAACTCCAGCAACCCCAGCCAACAGGTGCCCAATCCCATAGAGGGAGCCAGCAAAGCGATGAAGGTCAGGGAGAAATAGGCGTTTTTCTGCCAACTTCTCAGATCTTTGTCACTGATGGCCAAAATCAGTTGAGAGCAATCGTAAAACAATGCATCGTATCCATAGTGCTGCTGAAGCCAAACAGTATGTTTGACTTCCTTGTAGCCTGGAAAGCTTTCCGGAAGATCCTGAGCGATCCTGCAATACAGCTCATTGATCTCGTGGAGTTTTTCGCGCCCATTGACGACCAGATAGCTGATTCCCTGAGCGTTTTCTCCTGTCTGGGGGTAGCGCCCTATGTTCAATAGCTGTGCCAGAGTCTCACGGGGGACAAGCTCCTGCTTGTAGTAGCGGATCGATCGGGCTGTACGTAGAAAGTGCACGGCTTGTTTGACGGGCAAAGGTGTTCTCACCGGCTCTTGCTTTGGGGAGAGGGGATTGTCCATGCAGTCATGAGGACATATTGCCACACAGTGGCCGCAGCGGATGCATTTATCCAAATTGATTTCGACACCGTTAGGTGTTTTGGAGATAGCATTTGGCTGTAAGAAGCATTCTTGTATACATAGTCCGCACCCGGGACATTTAATTTGCTTGAGCATATAGGTTCCTCACTTTCACTGCTTTTTTGGAATGAGAGAGAAAGATGATAAATACTTGACAGAATTATTGATTTGCAGTACTATAAATAGGGAAAATGTTCCAATTAAGACTATTTATTGACCTTGATTTATTTTGTGACAGGTGAAAAATATGGGAAGAACACCCGCATATAAAGCTGTATACTTTTCCATCAAACGGGCAATCCAGGACGGATCCTACAAAGCTGGTACGTTGTTGCCTAGTGAGCCGGAATTGGAAAAACAATTTAACGTCAGTCGTACCACGGTTCGTAAGGCAATAGGTCTGCTCGCTGCCGAAGGGTATCTGGATGTAAGACAGGGCAGGGGAACACTGGTGTTGGATGTCACCACGACCCAGCGTCTGAACAGCATTACGTCCATTACTGAAACACTGATGCGTCGTGGGTACGAGGTAACCACTCAGGGCATCAGTATCGAGCTGGTTCCTGCCAGCCAAAACGTGGCTGCTGCGTTGGAGATTCCGGAAGGGACTAGCGTATATCTGGTGCAGCGTGTTCAATGCGCGGACGGTGTACCCATCGCTATTATCAAAAACTATTTGCGTTCCAGCCAAGTACCGGGGCTGCAGAAGAGAGCAGGAAGCTTTGTGGGCCTTTACAGTATGTTGGAGCGGGAGTACAATATCACCCTTCTTCATGCTACGGAGCATATATCTGCTGTCAGCGCCGACTTTGTGGAGGCACAAATCTTGCGAATCCCGATAGGAAGTCCTTTACTTTTAGTTCGACGCATTGCCTGTACGGAACACGGTCCCTTTGAATATGCGTTTATCAAACTGGTGGCTGACAAGTATGAATACAGTGTCCGACTTGAGGGGCGTGGCTGATGTACGCAAAACTAAATATTTAAGCGGGAGAGAGCCAGCGTTCGCTGGCTCTCTTTTTTACTTACTGTGTAAATGACATGTAATCACCAAGGTCGGCTAGCACATCACTGATGTGGACAAACTGTTTGAGCAACCGCTGATAGGCTTGGGCTCGATTGGCATCAGGTAAAAATGTATGCTGTACCTGATGCAGAGAAGGTATCTTGGTGTAGTCACTCCAGCAGCAGGTGGCTTTGGCACAGATGGCGGCTGCACCTAGAGCTGCGGCATCCTGGTCAATATTGGTCTTAATGACTTGAGCATTGAATACATCGGCAAACATCTGCATCCAAATCTTGCTTTTACTCCCTCCGCCACAAAACAAAAAGCGATCACTTACTTCTACTTGTTCTCGAAGGGCTTCCAGAGAAAGCCTGAGATTCAGAGCAATCCCTTCCAGACCAGCCCGAATCATATCTGCTCGAGTAGTTCCGAGGTGCATTCCGATGAAAGCTCCCCTGATGTTGACGCTTTTATCCTGACGGGTGCCACCAGCTAAGCTGGGGTTAAAGAACACACCGTTTGCGCCTAGAGGTACCTTATCAGCCCACTGATCCATGATGGTATAAGCATTACTGTCGGCTAGTTCGCTGCACAGTTGATCCCGGATCCATTGCAGGGAGGAACCGCCGGCAAAAATAGAATAGGCCGAGGTGTACATCCCTTCCTGAATGTGGGCAAACACATAGGGGCGGCGCTTGGCATCCAATACGGGGCGGTCAGAGTTGATGGGAATCCAGCTGGAGGACCCCAGTGAAACATAGACTCTGCCCTGCTCTGCGCCTACGGCACCTAGGGCCATGCATGCATTGTCCACTCCGCCGCAAGCCACGGGTGTTCCGGGGAGCAGGCCGCACTGGGTTGAAGCCTGTTCAGTAACGTGGCCGATAATATAGTGTGAGGGGACGATAGGCGGAAATATATTTCTGCTCAATCCAGCGGCATTCAGCAATTCGGCATCCAGGCAACCATTCTTTAGGTCGTAGGCCCCCAGTCCTGAAGCGTAGGAATGATCGGTATAGATCTCACCGGTAAAGCGGAAATTGATATAGTCCTTAGATCCGAGTACCTTGTCGATGCGGGCAAACAACTCAGGCTCAGTTTCTTTTAACCACATCAGCTTAAAAATCGAGTAGCAGGCGGGCGGAAATCCGTTTCCTGTTTTCATATACCAGGCTTCTTCCTCCACGGACTTGAAAAACTGTTCCGTTTGTTTTGCGGCTCGAGAATCCGACCAGATCGGCACCTGCTCTAACAAAACATTTTTTTTCGTATCTACTGGGATGGTCACCAAGCTGTGACCAGATAGGGCAACGCAGCCCACATCAGCAGCTGAGATTTTTGCTTTTGCTAGAAGCTTGTGAGAACTTTCGCACACTGCGTTCCACCAATCGCCTGGCCTCTGCTCGTGCCAGCCGGGTGCGGGATAATAGGTGGGATAGGGAATAAAGACCGTTGCCAATGTCTCCAGCTCCTGCGTGAAAAGAGAAGCCTTAACGCCACCTGTGCCCAGATCATATGAAATGAAGTGCATAAACTCGCTCCTTTCTATGTTTGCTCCAACATCATTATCATATCAAACATAGCTATGTTTGTAAATGGCATTTCGAGATTTTCTTCGAAAATTTCAAAATACATATTTGCTTTCTAAAAAAATTAACAAAAAAAGAAAATAAAATATCAAAAAAATATATTGCTGATATTGCATTGACATTTATACATAATTATGTTAGAGTGTTTTTGAAGAATGATAATACATTCTTAGTGTTTAACGTTATCTAGTTCATTAAGGAGGAGTACGATATGATCAAGCGTGAAAACTGGGGGTTTACAAATCCTGTGGTGTCCGACCTGTATGGCAAGCCGCCGTTAGTTTGGAAGGACATGGATATTCACCTGGTTGTGTACGAGACTGATATTGAAAACATTGAAAAGGTCATTCCTGAGCCACTGACTGCCCGCACCAACAAAGTTATCGTGTGGCATTCTCACTTTGATTTAGGAACTACCCAAGGAGCGTTCAGTGAAACAGCCATCTATGTTCAGGTCAAGTACAATAACTATGAGGCGGATTACGAACCTTTCCTGTATGTGGACAGCCACCTGCCTCTGACGGCCGGACGTGAGATTTGGGGTTATCAGAAAAAAATGGCAGACATTGAGATCAGCCGCGAGATGGAAGCTGTCCGGGCTCAGACTAACCGGCTTGGACATGAGATCGTCAAAGCACTGGTTGTTCCCCGCTATGAAGCGGACATGAGCGAGGTTCCCTGGAGCCCTGATGGTGTGTTCTCCCTGAAGTATATTCCCAGCGCTGAGGAGAATGGCGAGCCTCTGCGCCAATTAATTCTGACTCCTGGTGAGTTTACCGCTCTGCCTGATAAGTTCTTTGGTGGCCCGGCCTCTATTTCCTACGAACGCAGTGAAATCGATCCAACTTACCTGCTGGAGCCGAAAAAGGTCCTCGGCGGTTTCTGCGGCAAGGGGAACCTGTATTTGCCTTTTGGAAAGATCATTTGCGACTATAAGGATTAATTCCATAATTCGACAAGAATTAACCCGGACAGGGGCGCTCCGGCGCCTCTGTTTATTATTCCCTCTCTGAAAGGATGTGCTATGAGTGAATCGGTATAAATCGGCTAAACGGCCTACGTTTTATTTTATTGGCGTGACGACTGGCCAGTCTTCCATAATGAAAGTGTTTCCCAGATGGGCAGATATTATAGGTCTGGATGCGGAGATAAAAGGTATTGACTTTCAACCCCATTCTCCGGTTGAAGACTATCGAGAATGCGTTGAATTTCTAAAAAATGATCCTCTGTCTTTGGGAGCATTGGTTACTACTCATAAATTAGATTTATATCATGCCTGTGAAGATTTGTTCGACTATGTTGACCCTTATGCACGGAAACTGGGAGAGATTAGTTCTCTATCTAAGTTGGATGGGAAATTCTGTGCCCATGCAAAAGATCCCATCTCCAGTGGTTTGGCACTGGAGCACTTTGTGCCTGCAGACTATTGGAAGGATTATAATGGCGATGTTCTCCTTTTGGGGGCAGGTGGTAGTTCTCTGGCCATGACCCTGTATCTTACACAGAAAAAATTTGGTGATAATGTTCCTGAGCGAATCATCATTGCCAACCGTAGCCAGCCTCGGCTGGATTCTGCCCGTAAATTGTTGGAGAATTTGAACGATCGTACCAAGATTGAATATATTTTGAACCCTACCCCCGCTGATAATGATCGTACCCTTGCCTCCCTGAAGCCCCACTCTCTGATTGTGAATGCCACAGGATTGGGAAAGGATGCTCCTGGCAGCCCGTTGACCGATGCTTGCAGTTTTCCACGCGATTCTTTGGTGTGGGAAATCAACTATCGTGGAGAACTGATTTTCAAAGAGCAGGCCCTGGCACAACAGAAAGAAAAACATCTTCATGTAGAGGACGGCTGGAATTATTTCATTCATGGCTGGACACAGGTTATTGCTGAAGTATTCCACCAGCCTATTGAGGGAGAATTGTTGGAACGTTTGATCCAAGTGGCTAAGTAGTCTGAGCAAGGAGTTGACGATTGTGAATAACTTTGACTGGGAACACGGTTTCGCATTGGATTTTGATTTGATCAGCGGATTGTCTCAGCAGGCAGAAACCACCAAAAGGCGCTTATCTCAAATGAAGGGTATGTTCTACGATCAGACTGCCTATGAGCAGATGTTGGAACAAGATGATCCTTTGATCTATGAATTTTATGAATTGGGCTGTCCGGAACGGCCCGGCGAACTTGCCTTTGGTTCTACGATTCTCTATCCCGGCACAGTGGGGGAAGAATTTTTTATGACAAAGGGCCACTTCCATACTGACCTTATGACTGCCGAAGTGTATTACACTCTCAGCGGAAAAGGGTGCATGCTTCTGGAGAATATGGAAGGTGACTGGCGCATATTAGATATGAAGCCCGGTCAAGCGGTGTATGTCCCCCGTGGCTATGCCCACCGCACGATTAATACTGGTGACCAGCCTCTCATTGTTTTATTTGCCTTTGACGCCGATGCCGGTCATGATTATGGAACTATTGAGACAAAGGGATACCGCCAATTGGTAGTTAGGAGATCCGATGGGGTACAGATCGTACCGAACCCGAAGTGGCAGAATCATGAGTGATGTTAGAAGGATTACAACTGTCACTGGAGATATATCTGTATCGGAATTAGGGTTTTGTCAGTGCCATGAGCATATTATGCTCCGATCGGGGGTGCCTGCGACCCTAAATCCTGCACTTCGAGCTGATGATGTGGGCAAGAGCAGTTTGGAAGTGGCACAGTACATTCAGTGTGGAGGAACAAGTTTAGTAGACGCACAACCCATAGGATGTGGACGGATGCCTGAGGAGCTAAAACGGATTTCGGAGAATACCGGAGCTATTTTGATTGCCAGTACAGGATTCCATTTGCGCCGATTTTATCCCACGCAGCACTGGATCCATACCATTTCTGAGACACGGCTGGAAGGGTTGTTTGTCCATGAATTGACTGTTGGCCTTTATGAAAATGCCGATCGAACTCTGACCGGATCGGTATTGCCAATTCGGGCTGGTATTATCAAAACGGCTTGTGAGGGAGAACCCCTTTCTCAAGATTCTAGACGATTGTTTGCCGCTGCGGCTCGGGCGGCGCTACAGTGTGGAACATCTGTGATGATTCACACTGAAAAGGGATGTAATCCACTAGAAGTTTTAGACTACCTGTGTGGGTGCGGGGTGCCTCCACAGCGACTGATATTCTGTCACCTTGACCGCACGTTGCCTAACCAGTACATCACTGCTCAGTTATGCAAAGAAGGGGCTTATATCGAGTATGATACCATTGGCCGACTTAAATACCACAGTGACTCTGAAGAAATTCGTTTTATTCTTGAACTTCTGGAGCAGGGATTTGACCGTCAGCTCCTACTTTCTCTAGATACCACAAATCAGCGTATGCGCTCCTACGGCGGTGAGATCGGCTTGGATTATCTGCTAAAGATTTTTCTACCCATGCTGGAAAGTGCGGGAGTCGCGCGGGAGGTGTTACATACCATCATGCGGGAAAATCCGGCCTGCGCCCTCGGATGCCCCTTACATGTAAAGAGAGGTGCCTCAATATTATGAGTAGATTTACGGTTTTAGCAACTCCACGTTCCTTTGCCCAACGGGATCAGGCGCCAATTCGCCTATTAGAAAAAAATGGGTGCCATGTAATCCGCCTGCCGCAAAACGGCTGCGACCTAATGGAAGATCTCTGGAAGTATATCCCTCTAGCCGATGGCATTATTGCGGGATTGGAACCCTACGATGCCTCTTTGCTGGAACGGGCTGGTCAACTGAAAATTATTTCTCGCTATGGTGTAGGGTATGATAAAGTCGATTTACAAGTAGCCCGTCGATTGGGGATTCGAGTGGCTATAACCCCTGGTGCCAATGGAGATTCTGTGGCGGATTTGGCCGTTGCATTGATGCTCAGTGCAGCACGCAATATTTGTCCTATGAACCAAGCAATCCGGGAGGGACTGCCGAATAAGCCGATATCGGGGGTTGAGATGTGGAAAAAAACCCTTGGTGTAGTGGGGACGGGGCGGATTGGAAAAGGTGTTATCCAGCGAGCCTCTGGATTTGGAATGAGTATCCTTGCTAACGATGCGTATCCAGATGAGGAATTTCTCTGTACCTATGGAGGAAGCTATGTGGATTTGGACACGCTCTTTGCACAGTCTGATTTTATTACTCTGCATGCTCCTCTTACACCTGAAACAAAAAATCTGGTGGACGAGCGGCGACTAAGTCTGATGAAGCCTTCAGCTATTTTGGTCAATACTGCTCGGGGTGGAATCGTGGACGAGGATGCATTGTACTGTGCCTTAAAAGAGAAACGTATTGCTGCAGCGGCTTTGGATGCCACTTTAGAGGAACCAGCATGCAGAAGCAACCTTGCCCAATTGCCAAACTGCATCCTCACACCTCATGCAGGAGCTGCTACTGCGGAAGCAGCAAACAATATGGGTATGATGGCAGCTCAAAATCTTCTGCAGGTGTTAAATGGAGAGGATTGCCACAATTTAGTTTGATTCGGAAAGAAGGGACCATCGTTGAATAATGTTTTGACCCGCATTGCCGAAATTGGTATTGTTCCCGTTGTTGTACTGGATCGCGTGGAAGATGCGGTTCCTCTTGTCCGCTCTGTGCAAGCCGGCGGTTTGCCTTGCGCGGAAATTACATTGCGCACTCCTGCCGGTTTGGACGCTATTTCTGCTGTTGCGCAGGCCGAAGATAATATTATAGTTGGTGCCGGGTCTGTCTTGAACCTTGCCATGTGTAAGGACGCCCTGTCCGCTGGAGCAAAATTTATTGTCTCGCCGGGATTTAACCGGGCTGTTGTCTCTCACTGTGTGGAGCATGGTATAGCAGTTCTGCCCGGCTGCGTTACGCCGACAGAGATTATGGCAGCACTGGCTTTGGGTGTCCATACTTTAAAATTTTTCCCGTCCAATGTGTATGGAGGTCTAGATGCCATGAAGGCGCTTTCTGGTCCGTTTCCTGGGGTGAGATTTGTGCCTACTGGCGGCGTAAATGCTGCAAATTTGGGACAATATATTTCCGCTCCATATATTAGCGCAGTGGGAGGCAGTTGGTTGTGTTCCGCCAAAGATATAAAAGCGGGTGCATTTGACAACATTACCAGGCTGTGCACACAGGCTGTTCAGAGTGTCAAGCAGGCAAGAATGTGCACAAAAGAAAAAAACTGATATTTTTCAATTTGGTTTCTTTGTTAAACGACAACTGGGCAATAAAAGGCGCAAATTATACAGACATCACGGTAAGTGCCTATGTGCGTATGTAGGAATGTAATATAAAGTTTTAAGAGGAGAGGTGTCGCGTGAGCGGCACCTCTCCAGAATTTAAGCACATTCGTTCGTGTTTGCAAAATGGATATATCAGTTAATCATTGTGTTGGCTTCTGAAATGTAGCGGGTTTGTGGCAGTATGCTCTTGAAAAAGAAATCTTCTGATAATACATTGACATATAGATTCCTACGTCTTGCCATCGAGGGTGTAATGCCGTGTCTTTGAGTTAGTCCAAGAAGTGCTTGTGAGACGAATTGAGCACCTTGGACAATATAGAGCTACAGCTCCACAGCAACTTTCTTTTTCAGTTGACTCATTACAAGAAGAATGGTATACAGAACTGAATTTACTGTCTACCTAAATTCTGGCTTTGCAGGCCACAATGAAGTAATGTGGCAGTTTGATGCAAAAATTGAAAGCCCCCCACATAGTCTTTCAGCATATCTATGGAAACGATGTTTGGGTATCAGGTGTGCTAGGAATTCTGGTATCCAAACTTCTAGAAGATTAAAAACTCACGGTGAGAGCTAATCCTGATAAGAATTGCGTTTCAATGTGGACCTGTTGACAAAGCGCTTCAGTGAGAATTTTGTTGAGTCTTTTTAGTGTTTGTTGCTTTTTGGGACAAATATTCATTTTTTAAACGATTAGCAAGATGATTTTTGGAAAACTGACTTTGCTAACGGTTCTGCTATGCGTTTTGTTTTATTCCCAGTAATACAAGGGACATCCAAAGAAGGAAAACCCATCCAGGTCTGTGATCACCACATTATTTTGGCTGAACGCACAGTGGATGATGAGCAGGTTTCCGCTTTCATCTCTGCCACCTACGATCCCCACATGCTCATCACCGGGATAGAATACCAAATCGCCGGGCTGAGCCTCATTCCAAGAGATGGGGGTACAGTAGGTGTGCTGAATGTGAGCGCCGCCGCCGTAGCCTATGACGTACTCTCCATCAGTGACATTGTAAAATACCCAATCGACAAATCCACTGCAATCTAGCCCGTAAGGCAGGTAGGTTCCGGTAGTCGAGCTGCCGTCCGCCCATACCTTGGTAAGCTGGCCCCAGCGGGAGTCCCAGCCAATCACCAGAGACTTCCCGCCCCAGAAGTAGTTGACCTTGCCTACCAGCCTACAGGCTGTTTCCACCACAGCCCGGCGCTCTGGGTCCAGATCAGCGGGCAGGTCAGCCAGCAGCTTCTTTGCTGTGGCGTCAGAGATCGTGAGATCCCCGGCCAAGGCAGCCAGCATGTCGGAGTTTGCCAGCAGCTCATCCAACGCCGCATTCTGTTCCTCGGTGAAAGAATAAAATACCCGCATATCATCCGGTGTTCTGGCGGTGATGGTCACAGTGAGTATTTGCTCTGTCCAGGCCGGAGTGTCTCCGGAGGCGGGATGCTCCACCTCACTGGGGGTAGAGGTAAGTTTTGTCATGTCCCAGAAAACTGTGCGCAGGGCCTTCACATTGGCCGCATCCAATATCGCCACGGTCGTTCCATCAGCAGCGCACGCCGTTTTGGCGGCAAACACCGCCAGAATATCAGACCAGGGGGGCGGCTGTCCCTGGATCTCCAGCGTGTCATATCCACCCTCCACCTGCATGCTGGAGATCTTCTCTCCCAATTCGCCGTTGATCTGTGTCACCGCCTGGGCGGGAGAGATGGCCACGGTTGTTTCATCAGGCCCGGCAAAAAAGATGCCCAGCGGTGAGGCGAGGATGATGCCGCACAAACAGATGACGACCACCACCGCGATCACCACCCCACCGCCTGCCGTGGCCGCGGCGGCCAGAGCCTTAGCTGCCTCGAGCACGGCGCGGAGCGCGCGGTTTGCCGCCTGTGCGGCCTGCCTGGCGGTCACACGGCCTGCCTTTGCGGCCATTTGGGTTCGTGTCAGTCTGGCTCCCGCCTCCGTCGCACGGCGGGCCTGTCGTGCCGGAAACGCTCTTACAGGCGGTTTCCCACCCGGCTTTCCGATCCTAGCTGTTTTGCAAATGGGATGGCCAGACGATTTGACCGGTACGCCTAGTTCTTTTGCTGCCGTCTTTGCGGTGCTGCCCATAGCCTGCCTGGAGGTCTCCCCGTGAGGCCGGGGCTGCAAATGAGAACCATCTGTCTGCCCAGACACCTGATGTAGATGCTTGCGGGCCTCTATACCTTGTGGCCGTTTTCCCGAGGGAGGAGCTGCCATGGGGCCATCCTCTCCCACAGGCAAGCGCCGCTCCAGTTTCCCACTGCGGAGAAGGTTGCCCTGGCGCTCCTGCATAAAGGACGCTTTTCCCTGCTGCAAGGCGCTTGGTGGTGTGGCAGGCGCGGGATCGGCTTGCATCTTCAGATAGGCGTCCTTGGTCTTGATATTTCTCTTTTGAGGCGTTTGGAGTGCGGACTGCGGCTGGGGGCGGTTTCTGCCCGCACTCTGTGCCCGGAGCGGATCTCCCGCTTCTTTCCCGTGGCGGCGGCTCCTTGGAGGCAGGGTGCCGTCATCTCTTGGTCTTGCCGCTCCTGGCGGATCGTAACGGTCAGGGTATTCGTCCGGGCCTGCATCCGGGGTGTGTTTTGCACCTTTCTTTCGCCTTCCAAGCAAACGTTCGGCCAGCTGCTCCGCCCGTTTGACACCGCTCACCTCGGCATCGCCCAGCTGATCACCACCGAAGTTATCCCGCTGGCCGTGCTGGGCCGTGTCCCGCAGCTGGCCCCGCAGGCGTTCTGTGCCATCATCCAGCCCCCGTTGGATCAATTCCTTCGGCGCGGACTTGACCCGCTCTTTCAAAGTATGCTGCACCTGGGGCTTCTCTTTGATCTTATCGATATATCTCACCTCACTCCAGCAGGGAGGGGCCTTGGCCCCTCCCTGGTTTTATTACGCGGCCAAGTCAGATGGCTTGGTGGTCATCAGTTTATAGAGCTGCGTATGACGGGGGAAATTGTCCATGAAGGGCACAATGGCGCTACCGCACTTGATGAGACCCCGTCCAAAGTCCACATTGGTGATGTAGGAGAGCTGGTTGTCGGAGATATTCAGCAGCCGGGCCAGCTCCAGCCGGTCGGTGCTGGCCTGGTTGAGCATGACCAGGAACTCGCTGTTGGCCAGCATGGTCCGGGCCGTGTGGGACTGGAGCAGATCGTCCACATTCTGGGTCAGGCCGGTGCAGCAGGCACCGTACTTCCGGACCCGCTTCCAAAGGGTAAATAGGAAGTTGGCGCTGTACTCATGCTGGAACAGTAGATAGATCTCATCGATGTAAATCCAGGTATTCCGCCCCAGGCGGCGGTTGCGGGTGATCCGGTTGAGAAAGCTGTCCAGGATCACCAGCATACCCATGGAGAGCAGCTGTTTGCCCAGCTTCCGTATATCATAGCAGGCGATGCGGGAGCTCATGTCCACATTGGTGGGTTTGGCAAAGGTGTTAAGACTGCCCTCTGTGAACAGTTCCAGGGCCAGAGCCACGTCCCGCGCCTCGGCCTCCGGCTGGCGCAGCAGTTCCGCGTGGAAGTCCTGGAGCGTGGGGGCCTGGCCCTGGCAGCCGTCCCGCACATAGTCGTGATAGCACTGTGCTGTACAGCGGTCAATGATGGACTTTTCCTTGGCAGACAGCTTTCCGGCCCCCACAGACTGTTCACAGAGAGAAAGCAGGAACTCCGATTTCAGCACCACGGGGTTTTCCCCCTCGCCGTAGCCCTGCTCCATATCCATGGCGTTGATGTGGTTGCTGGAGGTGGCCGAGATCTCCACCACCTCACCGCCCAGCCCCTCCACCAGGGGCCGATACTCACTTTCCGGATCGATGATCAGGATGTCATCCTGGGTAGAGAGGGCCAGGGCGGTGATCTCCCGCTTAGCGGTAAAGGATTTTCCGGAGCCGGACACGCCCAGAACAAATCCGTTGCCGTTGAGAAGCTGCTTGCGGTCGGCAATGATGAGATTTTTGCTGATGACATTCTGGCCGTAGTAGATGCCGCCCCGGTCCCGGATCTCCTGGGCTTTGAAGGGCATGAGGACGGCCAGAGCCTCGGTGGTAAGGGTGCGCAGGGCGTCGATCCGCCGCAGCCCCAAGGGGAGGGCGGTGACAAGGCCCGCGTCCTGCTGCCAGTTCAGAGTGGTCAGCTGACACAGATGCTTGCGTGCGATGGACTGGAGAGTCTCTGTGTCGCTGTCCAGCTCCTCCTTGCTGTCGGCCAGATGCACCAGAGTCACCACGGCGAACATCATGCGCTGATCCCGTGTGGTTAGATCATCCAGCATTTCCCGCGTCTCTTTCCGCTGCTGCTCCAGGTCGTAGGGCACCACCGCAGAGAAGTTGTTATTGCTGTTCTGCCGCCGCTGCCAGTTGGTGACGTTGGTCTCCACCCCCAGCAGGCGGTTCTGCATCTCACGCACGGCCTCATCGGTGGGGACAGGGATCACGTCGATGGACAGCATCATGGTGCGGTTCAGACTGGTAAGCTCATTGATCATGGAGTCCTTGATATAGCTGGCATACTCCTTGAGGAACATGGCCCGGCCATATTTATCGCCCATGATGAAGTGATCCTTCCGAAACTCCACACTGTCCGGGCAGATGGTGTCCTTGAAGGAGCGTCCTGTTTTCATGCACTCCCGCAGGTCGATATGGAACCGGGACTCCTCGCCTACTCGGTAAAAGTCGTGGAGCACACGCAGTCGCTCCACCGCGTCCAGCTCCTCACAGTGGGAATCCAGGTGATTGAGCCGGGTGGTCACATCATTCATGACCCGGTCAAAGAAGGTGCGGGCCTCCTCGGGCGTTTTCTTATGGGCGGATACTGTGACATATCGCTCCTGCACCATGCTGTTGGAGGAGTCGGTGACCTTGTCCAGCAGCATGGCGTTGTACTCCGAACGGCCTCCGTCCAGATGATCCCCCTGGGGCGGGATCAGGATCTCCTGCTCGAAGTTGCGGCGGTTGAGCCGCTTGTTGTTGATGGTAATTTTGGTGGTAGAGCCGGTGTCCAGGGCATTGAGCAGTTCCGAGTAGCCCAGGAACATGGAGGTCTTGTCCTCTTTGGAAGCAATGGCGTAATTGATGTCAGAAAAGCGGATGGTTTTTGAAAATTTCCCGCCAAACTGAAAAAGCCCATCCGGCCAGAGACGGCGGATGGGGATAGTATCCTGTACAGACTTGGGCACCGAAAGGTGCTCTTTGTCCTGCTTCAGTGTGTTTTGAAGGGTTTTAATCAAGTCGGATGGCCTCCTTTATTGATGTGTGTTCCATAAGTTTGACATAGAGATCCTCCGTTCGGAATAAGAGCCGTTTGGGCATGAGAAATTCCGAGCGGATATAAGCCATGAGAAAGCGTTCCAGGGTCATGCCGTTGTAGGTGAAAAAACCGCCCAGGGCAAAGGGAAACGCGGCCAGGATGCACACCCAGCCGATCTCGCCTGTCCCAAGCACCGGACGCAGGCAAAAGTACACGACTAGCGCTACCAGAACGGCCAGAAGGGCAAACAAAAATTGCCGCAGGGACAGGCCGAAAAATAAGCTTTCCTGGTAATTCCGGACCTCTTTATTGATGCGGACCTCCAAGATCTCACCTCCTATATTTCTGCTTGGTTTTCATGGACAGACCGTTGCAAAGCCTGTCCGGCTATGGTACCATTTGCTCAACTTAGAAAGGGAGTGGAGCGTATGGCATACTTGATGCTCGGGATCGTGATGATTTTTCTCTCCATTGTGTTCCGGTTGGCAGCCGTGTTTCGCCTGACCATTCCACTGCTTTATGCGCTGGTCGTTCCCACCGTGTTCCATGAATGGTATTATGCCAATCAGACTCTGGCCAACGTCATCTGGTATGTGCTGCTGGCGGTGGTAGTCCTATCTTGGGTAGTTTCCCTGGTTCGGAAGGTTCGGGGCATTCTGCTCCGACGGAGAGAGGACAAGATGCTGGAGCTTAGGGGGACGGCACCGACTTTTCAGAAATTTCATAGACGCCGGGCAGCAGGTTCTCCACCATGGCGGAGCCGTCCGCCCCGGTGGTCACTTCCGTCACGCTATGGCCGTCC